>NZ_JBGTYY010000004.1:0-129918 GCF_041807705.1 Mannheimia kashgarensis | reverse complement strand
AACCGTTCAAAGTGGCGGTAAACGCCTGTATGCGTAAGCTTTTAACCGTGATTAATGCCATCGTCCGTGATGGCTCACAGTGGAATGCTCACGTGGTTTAATTAACGAATTTGTATCTTGCCAAAAATGTTGAGGAGATACAGTTGCTACATATAAAGGAAAACAACAAAATGCAACAATACAAACACGACTTTATCGAATTTGCCCTTAGCCGCAATGTGCTAAAATTTGGCGAATTTACCCTAAAATCGGGGCGAATTAGCCCTTATTTCTTCAATGCTGGATTATTTAATACAGGGCGTGATTTAGCCAAACTTGGCGAATATTACGCACAAGCCATTCAAGCCTCCAACATTGAGTATGATGTGTTATTTGGCCCGGCTTACAAAGGTATTCCGATTGCAACCACAGTTGCGGTGGCGTTAGCTAACCAATTTGATGTGGATAAACCGTGTTGTTTTAACCGCAAAGAAGCAAAAGATCACGGCGAAGGGGGCAATTTAATTGGTTCTCCATTAAAAGGTAAGATCTTGCTGGTTGATGATGTTATTACTGCAGGCACAGCAATTCGTGAGTCAATGGAAATTATCAATGCTAACAATGCCCAATTAGCGGGTGTGCTGATTGCCTTAAATCGTAAAGAGAAAGGTAAGGGGGAACTATCTGCTATTCAGGAAGTGGAGCGTGATTACGGCTGCCAAGTGTTCTCGATTGTGGATTTTGATGATTTAGTTACTTTTATTGAAAAATCAGAACAATACGCACCTTATTTACCGAAGATGCGTGAATATCGTGAAAAATATGGTGTATAGTCTTGAATAAGGGAGATAGTTTATCTCCCTTTTGTTATTTAATAGGCTGAGGCGGTAATTTTTCTGCAATCCACATTTTAATCAATGCTTGGCGAGGTACGCCTAAATGGCGAGCTTGTTTATCTAAGGCCTCTACCATCCAATTTGGAAAATCCACATTGACACGCTTTATTTGTCCAGGGCGATGAGCGGTTGAAAGATCAAAATATTGAATAACATCTTCTTTTCCTTCATCAAAGATACGTTCTAGTTCTTCAGCACTAATGGTATTTTTCATAACAAGATATTTCCTTTTTTCGTGAACGTCTGACAGAAATAAGTCGAATAGCATCATTTCGCATTGTAAAAAATGCACTCCAATGTTTCCCGAAAAGTTTAGCAACAGTTAGATAACGAGGCTCTATATCTGAACGAGAAACTAATGTTACTCTTTTTTCATCATTCCACAACAACTTTGCTTGTTCAAAATCAATGCCGTGTTTGGCTAAATTGATTTCACTCTTATTAGGATCGTATTCAAAGACTAGTGGAGTGCTATATTGCAAATCTATATACATACTATTCCTTTTTTATACCTTTTACAAGATAAGGAATAGCATAAATAAAATAGAAAAATGGCACAAAATGAAAAAGTGATTTTTTCGACAGAGATCGAAAAAATCACTTTTGTTGCTTGACGAATAAAGAAGTTTGATTACTTAATTCTCTCAAACCCTTGCTCTAAATCAGCAATTAAATCTTCAACGGCTTCTAAGCCGACGTGAATACGAATTAATGTACCGGTGAGCTTACGTTCAATGGCTGGGCGAATGCGGGCGATTTCTTCGGGTTGGTTGGCAAGAATAAGGGATTCAAAGCCACCCCAAGAATATGCCATTGAAAACAGCTCAAAGTGTTCTAAGAAGTTGGCTAATTTTTCTGGAGAGAGCTTTTCGCAAAGTTCAAATGAAAATAGACCGCTTGATCCTAAAAAATCACGTTTGAAAAACTCGTTACCAAAACAACTCTCAAGTGTAGGGTGGTAAACTGCTTTCACTTCAGGACGTTTTGTCAGCCAATTTGCGATTTCAATACTGCTTTTTTCGTGCTGAGCTAAGCGAATGCCTAAGGTGCGTAAGCCACGTGCGGTAGTGTAGGCGGAATCGGCATCAACCATTTGCCCCATTAAATAAGAACCTTCACGCAATTTATCCCAACAGCGAGCGTTAGATACTGCGGTGCCGATCATCACATCAGAATGTCCGACCAAATATTTCGTGCCAGCTTGAATGGAAATATCAATGCCGTGTTCTAAGGCAGGAAATAACACGCCAGCAGACCAAGTATTATCGATCATAATCACGATTTCAGGATTGACTTCACGAGCTACTTTTACTAACGTTGGAATATCAGGCACTTCCATAGTAAGCGAGCTTGGCGATTCTAAAAAAAGTACTTTAGTGTTAGGTTGGACAAGAGCTTTCAATCCTTCGCCGATCATCGGATCGTAATAGGTTGTTGAAACGCCCATTCGTTTTAAAAGCACATTACAGAACTCTTGGGTCGGTTCATAAGCTGCCCCTGTCATTAAAACGTGGTCGCCTTGTTCCACAAAGGCTAAAATCGAATTTGTTACAGCTGCTGCACCGCAAGGGTAGAGATAGCAACCTGCACCTCCTTCTAACTCACACATTGCCTCTTGCAGTGAAAAATGAGTGAGTGTGCCACGTCGTCCATAAAATAAAGCCCCTTGATAGCGGTTTTGGGTTGCGTATTTTTTATCTTCTAAGGTGTCAAACATTAAAGAGGAAGCTCGTTGAATAATAGGGTTTACCGCCCCTTGTGTATAGCGTTTTTTACGCCCGGTATGAACAAGTTTAGTGGAAAGATTTTTATAGTTAGACATTCGTTTCTCCTAATAAATAAGCGGTAAGATTTTACAAATTTTTTGCAAAATCTTACCGCTTGTAACCCGTATTAACGGAAAATAAAGCTATTTTTTTGTCGGCTACGTTTAAATTGGCTGATTAGCACAATCACCGCAAAAATCAGGTACACCGCAAAAGTAAAGATTAGCCATTGAGCCATTGAAAAGCCAAACATCTCCCATTGGCTTTGGCTACAGTTTATCGGACCGGGTGCAAATACGCTTGGAATCCATTGGTCAAGCGGTAGTGTTTGTGGAAAATCAACTTTAAATTCGCATTGATTCCAAGGCGAAGGATTAACTTGATAATCGTGATGCTTAAGTGCCAGCGTTAAGCCTTTAAAGGCACTACCGAGCCAAATCAAAATTGCCAACCAGCGAAGAACAGCGTAGCGGTTGCCAAGAAAACCTAAAACGCCTGCAAATAAAATACCAAATAAAGCAACCCGTTCATAAATGCACATTACGCAAGGCACTAAGCCAATTCCGTGTTGAAAGTATAGGGCGACACCTTCCAGCACAATACAGCTTAATACCAGAAAACACCACGCACCACGAGAGAGTGATAGATTTTTAAAATAATGGAGCATAATGATTCCTTATATTTATCAAATGCATTCATTCTACCTGATTTGGTATCGCTTATCTATCTGAGATTAGCGTGTAACAAACCAGCCCCAGCTTAGCATTAGCTCTGTCATTGATGGCAGTAAAAATTCCAATGCTAAGAAGCCAACAATAGAAAGTACGATAGTATAAGGCAGAGCCATATATACCATTCTGCCATAAGAGAGCTTAATTAATGGAGCAAACGAAGAAGTTAATAGGAACAAGAAAGCAGCTTGTCCATTTGGTGTTGCAACAGATGGGAGGTTTGTTCCAGTATTAATCGCAACGGCAACTAAGTCAAATTGTTCACGCCCGATAATCCCACTTTCTAATGCGGTTTTAGCTTCATTAATATAAACCGTGCCCACGAATACGTTATCTGAAATCATCGAGAGTAATCCGTTGAATATATAAAATAGAGCTAATTGAGATTGAGGCTCTGAAGCTAATACAAATGAAATAATCGGTTGGAATAATTTTAGATCGATAATCACAGCAACAATAGAGAAGAATACGATTAATAATGCGGTAAACGGCATTGATTCTTGGAATGCTTTACCCAAAGCGTGTTCATCAGTAATGCCACAAAATGCAGTACAGATGATGATAATAGTTAAACCGATAATCCCTACATCAGCAAGGTGCAATGCTAAACCGATGATGAGCCAAACGCCTGCAATGGCTTGCACAATCATTTTTAGCTTATCTTGCTTCGTCATTTTCTGCTCTTTTAATTGATTATAGCGAGCAAGTACAACCCACACGCGGCGAGGTAATCTATCGCCATACCCGAATAACTTGTACTTTTCAACAATAAAACAAGTTGCAATACCGCAAATTAATACAGGAAAGCTAACAGGTAGAACTCGTAATAAGAATTCAATAAAGCCCCATTCAGCTTGTGAAGCAATAATTAAGTTCTGTGGCTCCCCTACCATCGTCATCACGCCACCTAAGGCAGAACCTACACCTGCGTGCATTAATAAACTTCTTAAGAAACCACGAAATTGCTCTAAAATTTCTTTGTTAGTCAGAATTTTTTCATCATTGGTAATATCGGTTGAATCATCAAAACTATTGCCTGAAGCAACTTTGTGATATACCCCATAAAAGCCTGTTCCCACGCTAATAATAACTGCAATAACCGTTAAGGCATCAAGAAATGCAGATAAAAATGCGGCGCTTAAACAGAAAGAAAGGGAGAGAATTTTTTTAGAGTGGATAGCAACGAGGAGTTTGGTAAAAATATAAAGCAGAAGTTGCTTCATAAAATAAATACCTGCCACCATAAACATCAAGAGCAAAATGACATCAAAATTAGCAATAATTTCGTGTTTTATGTGTTTCGGGCTGGTCATACCGATGATAACTGCCTCAATAGCCAGTAGACCACCAGGTTGTAACGGGTAACATTTCAACGCCATTGCAAGGGTAAAAATAAATTCAGCAACTAAGAACCAACCTGCAACAAAAGGACTAATAAAGAAATAAATAAGAGGATTAATAATTAAAAATGCCAAAATACAGAGTTTGTACCATTCAGGGCTTTTCCCTAAGAAACTCTTAAAAAGAGCGTCAAGATTACTCATAAAAACCTCAAAATTGAAAATAATATTGCAATTGTAATATAGTTTAGATTAAAGGATAATAGCTTACTAAATTTTTAGCCATAATAATTGATCACAAATAAAAAATCATTTGTTAAAACATAAATTTTTTATGTTTTGGGGGAATTAATGGAAAACAGCGGTATTTTAAAGGCACAAAGCCCGGCAGCATTAGCGGAAGAGTATATTGTAAAAAGCATTTGGAATAACCACTTTCCGGCGGGCACAGATCTTCCAGCAGAAAGAGAGCTTGCCGAACGTATCGGTGTTACCAGAACTACATTAAGAGAAGTTTTGCAACGCTTAGCCCGTGAAGGCTGGCTAAATATTCAACATGGCAAACCAACCAAAGTGAATGATATTTGGCAAACAGCTGGTCCGAATATTATTGGTACTATTATTAAGCTGGACAAAAACTACCTGCCCGTTGTGATTTCAAACGTAGTTTCACTCAGAACCCGTATGGCAGAGGCCTATATTCCTGAAGCAGTTAAACTTGCTCCTGAAGAAAGTGCAAAACTCTTTGATGGCTTAGATAATCTCGAAAACACCGCAACTGCTTATGCAGAATTTGATTACAAATTGTTCAGGAAGTTTACTTTTTTAGCAAATAAACCTGTTTATGCCTTGATTTTGAATAGTTTCAAATCTATGTATCATCAAGTGGCGAAAATATTTTTTGATGACCCGAACAACCGTCAATTAACCTTAAACTTTTACCGTTCCCTACTTGCAGCCTGCATTGCAAAAGATAGTGAAAAAGCGACCGCTTGTATGGCAAAAAATCGTCAATCGAGCGGCGAAATTTGGAAGAAATTGTCCGCAAATATTCCCGAAAGTTTCTGTGGACTTTAACAGAAGGCAATACTTTGAACGAAATTATTTTTAGTTTAGAACCTCAAGACAACGCACGTCTGCAATCACTTTGCGGTGCGTTTGACGAGCATTTAGCTCTTATCGAAAAAAGTTTTAACTTAGTTATTTCCCGTCAAGGGTTTAACTTTACCATTCAATCCGCAGACGAAAACCATTATTCTGCCAGCCTCATTCAAAATAGCGTAAAGCTCATTAAACAGCTCTATAATGAAACCGCACCGATTAAAGGCAAAATCAAAGAGTTGGATTTGGAAGACGTGCATTTAGCCATTCAAGAAAGCCGAATGTTGCTACAAAACCAATGGCAAGCCGGTACACAAGGCGAGATTGCAATCAAAACCAAACGAGGTGTGATTAAGCCTCGAGGCGAACATCAACAAGCCTATCTCCGCAATATTTTAAGCCACGACATCAGCTTTGGTATCGGGCCGGCAGGTACGGGGAAAACCTTCTTAGCCGTAGCAGCAGCGGTGGAATCTTTAGAGCGTCAAGAAATTCGACGTATTCTACTTACTCGCCCAGCGGTTGAAGCAGGAGAGAAGCTCGGGTTTTTACCGGGCGACTTAGGACAGAAAATTGAACCTTACTTACGCCCGCTATACGACGCCCTTTTTGAAATGCTTGGCTTTGAAAAAGCCCAAAAATTAATGGAGCGAGGTGTGATTGAAATTGCACCACTTGCCTATATGAGAGGGCGAACATTAAATGATGCATTCATCATTTTAGATGAAAGCCAAAACACCACTACAGAACAGATGAAAATGTTCTTAACCCGAATTGGCTTTAATTCTAAAGCCGTGATTACGGGTGATGTTACTCAAGTAGATTTACCTCGCAGCCAAAAATCAGGCTTAAAACACGCAATGGAAGTGCTAAAAGATGTGCCTGATCTCAGCTTCAACTTCTTTGACAGCAAAGATATTGTCCGCCACCCAGTGGTTGCGAAAATTGTTCAAGCCTATGACGCTTGGGAAGCTATTGATGAAGAAAGACGAGAGCAACGTAAATTAGAAAAACTTGCTCTTGAGCAAGAAAAAATTTTGGCTCAAGCTGAAGTTTTATAACAACAAGCGGTTAAATTTGTAAAATATTTTGCAAATATAACCGCTTATTTTTTATGTAATAAATGTAATATTTTTTACTAGGAGTTACTTATGAAAAAAGCAATTCAATTTATGGCTAGTTTAATGGCTATATTTGCATTATGTGCTTGTTCGCAAACGACCACAAATCCATCTATTGGTAAATCTGATTTTATAAAATATCAGCAATGGATAGAGGCTGAACCTTTGAAAGATGAGCCAGATATGCAAGAACCTGAAACTCCAGAAAAAATTGAAAAATTCTTAGATAAGAACTTTGATAGATATATCCAACAAGGAAAAGCACTTGCTATTAGCCATAAAGAAGTTAAAGAATTAAGAGATAGAACGGTTAAGCATATTGATACTTATATGCGTGAATATATGAAACTTTATGTCCTTTCATTCGGCTGTAATGGAGCAAATGCATACTGCAAATCGTTAGAACCTCGAGCTAATGCCTTCAAGCAGAAAGCTCAGAATATGGAAGCAGAGATTTCAAGTATGGAAAAAGAGTACGAAAGATTAGCAAAACAATTTGGGGTAGAAGCTGGTAGTATCTTAAGATAAGACTTGAATAAAAAACGAAAGCGGTCATATTTGTAATATTTTTTGCAAATTTAACCGCTTGTATTTGTCTTATTGGAATTGATGTGAAATTACCAGCTTCCGCCAGCACCGCCACCGCCTGATGAGCCTCCGCCGAAGCTATCGCCGCTGCCGAAACCTCCGCCAAAGCCTCCGCCAAATCCACCAGAGTGTCTGCCGAAACCGCCACTTCTGCGTTGGCTTTCTCTTAGCACTTTGCCGAGTTGATCCATTGAGCTTGGGCTAATGTAGGTATTATCTCGTGGGCGGAATATAAGGAAGATCACCATTCCTGCAAACAAGAAGAAGAGTAGCCCGTCAATATCATCGAATGCTTGAGTTTCCTCTCCGTAGCTTGCGTAAGGAGCATATTCGCCGTTAATGGCCGCCATAATGGCAGACAAACCGCGTGCGATCCCTGCCGCATATTGTTCTTGTTTGAAGAACGGAGTAATGTCATTACGAATAATGCTTGATGCAATGGCATCAGGTAAAGCTCCTTCTAAACCTCGACCTGTGGCAATAAAAAGTTTTCGGTCATTTTTCGCAATCAGTAATAAAACCCCGTTGTTTTCGTTGTTTTTGCTACGTCCAATGCCCCATTTATTAAATAGGGTGTGTGCATAGGTAGAAACCTCTTCGCCTTCGGTACTCGGTACAATTACTACAGCAATTTGTGAGCTGGTTTTAGCACGGTTGGCAATTAACGCATCTTCTAAGGTTTGCCATTCCTGCTGGCTTAGCGTGTTTTTAGTGTAATCTGTGATGTAATAAAACGGATTTGGCGGTTCAGGGTAGGTTACCGCCACCGCATTTACGCTAAATAACGCCAGTAGAATGAACAACAAGCGGTCAAAAAAGTGAGAAATTTTGCAAATAGATTTCATCATTTGATTACCACCTCGTTAGACAACTCATTTTGGTCGTTTTCTTGATAAGGGAAATAGTGGGCTAGTGGCTCTTCCACACTTTTGATTGCCTCACAAATTGCTTGCGTATAGTTGCCATTTTGGCAATCAATACACATTGCTTGATAGATTTTTTGCCAAAAATCATCGCCGACTTTTTGATGAATACCTTCATCGCCAATTACCGCAACATAGTGAGGTTTAAATGAGAGATAAATCAACACGCCATTACGCTGTGCGGTTTCTCGCATTTTGAGTTCATCAAAGAGTTGATTGGTTCGCACCACGGCAGCATTTTGCATTTCCTCGATCTTGGCTTTTCGCTCCACCACCACACGCAATTCTGCAGAGGTGTGCTGCTCTAAATGGCAGATCGCTTGTTCGATAAGATTAGTATCAATAGGCAATTTGTTAGAAAGAAAAGAAAATAATCCCATTTGATCCCCTTAAAAATAAAGCAATAAGCACCGAATTTGAAAGAGCTTATTGCTTTAAAATATAGATAAATTTAATACAACTTAGTTAAAGTTTACTTGTGGTGCTTTATCTGAACCCGCTTCAGCTTTGAACTGTGGTTTTGCTTTAAAGCCCATAATCATTGCTGCTAACTTAGTTGGGAATTCACGCACTTTTTTGTTGTACTCTTTCACTTTTTCGTTGAAGTTATTGCGTTCAACGTTAATGCGGTTTTCAGTACCTTCTAATTGTGCTTGAAGATTTAAGAACGCATCGTGTGCTTTTAACTCAGGGTATCTTTCAACTGAAACCAATAAGCGAGAAAGTGCTGAGTTTACACTTTGTTGAGCTTCTTGGAATTTCACCATATCTTCTTCGGTTGCATTGCTTGGGTCAATAGTAACCGCTGTTGCTTTTGCACGAGCTTCAATCACAGAGGTTAAGGTTTCTTTCTCAAAGTTAGCTTGACCTTTTACAGTGTTCACTAAGTTTGGAATTAAATCCGCACGGCGTTGATACGCAGATTCTACATTACCCCATACAGAGTTAATATCTTCTTCTGCACGCATTAAATCGTTATATTTTGTTAATGAATAACCGCCAACAGCAAGTACAGCGATCAATAAAATCCAAAAAATCTTTTTCATTATGAAGTCCTATAAATAAAAGAGTGAAAAATTTTTGTGCATTGTATCGGGAAAAGAGCGATATGGCTAGCATACTTACAAATTTTTGCATACCATAACAGATAATTATTGACAAATTTTAGTGGTAAAGCCAAATGCTCAAAGGAATTCTAGCCTCACTCTTAGCAAATTTATTGTTTGGAGTAGTTTATTATTTTGCAGTGTTACTTCGCCCCTTAGATGGCGAGGTAATGTTTGGTTTTCGGATAATTGTTGTTATTCCATTTATTTTGCTTGCGATTATATTATTCAAGCAACATAAGCATTTTTATGGGCTTTTGCAAAAAATTCGCCAAAATCCACCGCTTGTAATGGTTATTTTACTACTTGCATTCAATACAGGTGTACAGCTTTGGCTCTTTTTATGGGCACCCAATCACGGGCAGGCATTGCAAGTGTCGATCGGCTATCTCTTATTACCTATTGTAGTCGTTGCACTTGGTAAAATAGTGTTCAAAGAGCAATTCACTTGGTTAAAATGGCTCTCGTTAGGCTTTGCGATAATTGGCGTTGGTAGTAGTTTGATTGCTTCAGGAGCAATTTCTTGGACGACTTGGGTAGCAGGTTTGGGCTATCCGATTTATATTATCCTCCGCCGTTATTTTCAAATTAATAATTTAGCTACATTCTTTGTAGAATTATTGCTAGTGCTTCCTGTTGCCTTGTACTACCTCAGCCAAGTGGAAATGAGCCAAGTTGTAGTTGAAAACCCAAATATCTATTTCTACCTCATTTTACTTGGTTTAGTAGGTGGCAGTGCTTTTATTCTTTACATCGCCTCCAGTAATTTACTGCCGATTAATGTGTTAGGCTTGCTAGGTTATGTTGAACCGCTTGTGATGTTATTAATTTTCATTTGCTATCGGGGAAGTGTTAGATTCTAGCTCCTATATTTTGATGGTTTGCTTGCTAATTTCTATAGGATTATTAAGTTGGGATAGTTTTAGACAAACAAAAAATTAGTCCTATTAAATAGAACTAATAATTTCTAACGTAAAGCGTGAATAAGCGCAGGTTGCTTTTCTAATAAAAAGAGCAATTTTTGAGATGAGCCTGTAGGAATACGGCGATGGGTTTCCCAAGATTGCACCGCCGCAGTGCTAACGCCTAATGCTTTTGCAAATTCAGCTTGTTTTAATTTAGTGCTGGCTCGAATTTGTTTGACATCCGGAATTTTATGAACGAAAACTTGTTCTGGGTTAGGCTGTTTTTTCTGTGTTTCTATTTCAACCATTTCATTTAGACTAGCGACTAAATCATCAAATAATGCTTTGTCCATTTTTTATTCCTCTAGTTTTTCAACTAATTTTTTTACGATTGAGCGTTGCTCAGTGGTTAAATTAGCTTGCTCATTTTTTGCATACATCAATAGCAGATAAATTTTACCTTTCGGTGCGACAACATAATAAATAACTCTAACACCGCCACTTTTACCTTTATTACCGATTGCCCAACGGATTTTTTGACAACCACCAGTATTCTGAATATAGCGTCCTTTTGTGTAATTCTCTAATAAAAAGAGTTGGAATTGGCGATATTCTTCATCATTCATTAAGAGCTGGCGATGTTTGCTAAACCCCTGTAATTCAATGAAAGTAAGATATTTCATTTTATTCTCCAAATCAAGAAAATTGTACTAAGTACAACTTTTAGTTATTTAGAGCATATATGAATGAGAGAAAATAAGCGATGATAAAACTTTATTTTTTCGAGCCAGATCGCAAAAATAGTTTTTGGGATTTGTATTGAAATAAAAAACGGAGCATTAGCTCCGTTTTTTGCTTTGGAAAATTGTATCAACAAATTATTCCGCTTTTTTCTTGATAGTTGCGTAAACCACGCCTGTTACAACTGAGCCGATAGCTATTGCCGCTAAGTACATTAATGGTTGTGATACGAATGGAATTACGAATAAACCACCGTGTGGGGCTTGTAAGGTAATGCCTAGAGCCATTGAAATTGCCCCAGCAGTTGCTCCACCTAAGATTGAGCTTAGGATTACACGAATTGGGTCTGCCGCTACGAATGGTAGTGCACCTTCTGAAATAAAGCATAAACCTAATACAAATGAGGCTTTACCTGCATCACGTTGGTTTGTGTTGAATTTATTGCGAGCAATGATAGTCGCAATCGCCATACCAATTGGTGGAACCATACCTGCTGCCATTACTGCTGCCATTGGCATATATTGTTGTGAAGCAATTAAGCCTACACCGAAAGTATAAGCCGCTTTGTTTACAGGGCCACCCATATCAGTACACATCATTGCACCTAGCACAATACCTAAAATAATCGCGTTGGTTTGACCCATTGTATTTAACCATTCTACTAAAGCGTCCATTAAGGCTTTAACTGGTGGGTTAATGAGATAAATCATTAACAAGCCAACAATAGCTGAACCTAATAGTGGTAGAATTAAAATCGGTTTAAGTGAAGTTAAACTTGGCGGCAGTTGGATTGCTCCGTTTAAGAATTTCACGGTATAACCAGCTAGGAAACCTGCTACGATACCGCCTAAAATCCCTGCACCTGCTGTGGTTGCGAGCATTCCGCCAATAAGACCTACCGCTAAACCCGGACGGTCAGCAATGGAAAATGCTACATAGCCTGCAAATACCGCAATCATTAAGTGGAATGCAGCACCACCACCGATGTCCATTAATGCTTTTGGTAAACCGCCTGCGATGGTTTCATCTTTGAACGCTTCAATACCAAACATAAAGGAGATAGCAATTAATAAACCACCAGCAACCACAAGCGGTAACATATGTGAAACACCCGTCATTAAGTGCTTATACAAGCCTTTTTTCTCGCCTGTAGCGGCTTCTGCATTATCTGCTTTCGCTACACCACCTTCATAGACTTTAGCTTGTGCGAAGGCTTTTTCAAATTCTTGAGCGGTTTTCTTGAGGGCTAAACCTGTCGATGTGCGATACATTGGTTTGCCTTTGAATTTCTCTAGATCCACATCAATATCCGCAGCGACAAAAACTAAATCTGCCGCAGCAACTTCTTCTGCAGAAATTGGGTTACCAGCTCCTACTTGACCACGAGTTTCTACTTTTACATTCCAGCCTTGTGCTTTAGCGTAGTTTTCAATCGCTTCAGCAGACATAAAGGTATGAGCCACACCTGTTGGGCAAGCTGTTACTGCCACGATGTTTTTCACACCTGAAGTAGAAACAGCTAGAGCCGAAGTCGCATTTGCAAAAATTTGTGCATTTTCGACCGCTTGTTTAAGGCTGGTTTCAGGTTGAGCAAAGGTTTGCTCTAAATCTAAAATTACCCCTTTTTTACCAGCGGCTTCTGCTGTGATGTTATTGTCAAATAACACCACAAAATCAGCTTGATTTGCTGGCACAACATTGTGGCCTTGCTGTTTAGCTGCGGTGCTTAATACTTCATTCACTAAGAAACGGCGAGCGTTACCAAGTGTTTGAGGGAATACAAAAGAAATATTCATTTGGAGTTCCTATATTATAATGATATGAAATGATATTCGTAGGGACGGATCCTGTGCCCGTCCGAAAAATCTTAAGAATTAGCGGGCAGGCACAGGACCTGCCCCTACGAAAGAATTAATTTAGTTTTGTAATCTGTACTTGCTCGGAAAGTTCATCAATCACTTTACGATCTTCCACACCCACATTGCTCTGAGCTACCGCATTGGCAGAAGTGGCTGAAGCAAATTTGAGGATTTGGGTTTTATCCCAACCTTGAGCGAAACCGTAAATCAAACCTGCCACCATTGAATCGCCAGCCCCTACGGTACTTACTACATTTTCACAGCGAGGTGGTTGAGCCTGTAAAACGCCTTCAGCATTGAGCCAAAGTGAGCCTTTTTCGCCCATTGAAATAATTACATTTTCAATGCCTTGATTGCGTAACTGTTGGGCTGCTTCAATAATCTCATCGACAGAATTTAATGAATGACCAACTAATACTTCAAGCTCTCGGCGGTTCGGCTTAATCAGCCAAGGGTGAGCAGTTAAACCAGCAGTTAAAGCGGCATTACTGGTATCTAACACCACTTTTAACCCTTGTTGGTGTAGAGATTCCAACCACTCGGCAAATTGCTCTGGGCTTACACCACGAGGGAGCGAGCCACAAGCGGCAACTAAGTCAAATTTATCTTTCCATTGGGCTGATTGTGAGACAAAGTTTTCCCAGTCTTGAGCTGAAATTTCAAAGCCTAAAAAGTTAAGATCGGTTACATCTGCTTCGGTTTCAGTAATTTTTACGTTAATGCGGGTTTTGCCGTGAATGCGGTAAAATTCATCATTTAGACTGTTTTGTTTAAAGGCATTAACGAAATCGCCTTGATTTTCTTCGCCTAAAAAGCCCGTTACAGCAAGGCTTAAACCTAAATCAGCCAATACTTTTGCCACATTAATGCCTTTACCAGCAGGATATAAACCTAAGGTCTCAACAGTATTTACCTCGCCAATTTCAATGCGTTTTAGCCGACCAACTAAGTCAAAGGCAGGGTTTAGGGTTACAGTTGCAATACGCATAATTCTTCCTTATTCGCCTAAACCAGCTTCGATTGCTGCACCAATGCTTGCCAATGCGGCTTCTGCATCATCGCCTATTGCCACAAAACGAAGTGTTGTACCTTTGGTTACCCCTAATGCCACAATTTTCATTAGGCTTTTCGCACTTACAAGCGGTGAATTTTTATCAACATTTTGCACTTCAATTTTGGCATTGAACTTTTTCACTTCGTTTACTAATACCGCACTTGGGCGAGCGTGTAAGCCGTGTTCGTTTCTAATTACGAATGTTGCTTCTTTTTGGTTTTCTGTAGGCACAGATACTTCTTCTTGAACAGGGGCAGAAACTGCCACACATTCAATCGTATCTTCCACTTCTGGCACAAATGAAACGCTTTCGCCTAATCCTTCTGCAATCGCTTTTTGTAGCGCTTCAATTGCTTGTTGTGCGTCATCGCCTTCCGCTATAAAACGCAAACGGTGTCCTTTACTTGCTCCTAGAGCAACCACTTTCATCGCACTTTTCGCACTCGCTGGCAGTGTGCTACGGTCTAAGTTTTCAACCGTGATTTTTGATGTGAATGGTTTAACTGCTTGTACTAAAAGTGCTGATGGGCGAGCGTGTAAGCCGTTTTCGTTACGAATAGTAAATGTGCCAATCACCTGGCTACTTGAAGAGGTTAGAGTAGCTGGTGCATTTACTTCATTCGTCTCGCCTTTTAAGAACGCAATAATTTGAGCCGCAGTTGCATTCGCAAATTGAGTACGAACATCAGCTTTTAGGAATTGAGTTAATAGCGGTTGTAGGCTGTTATCAGTTTGAGCAACGGTAACTAATGTTTGACCTTGTGTGTTACGAGCCACAGCTAAACCGTTGGCTTGGTTGCCTTTAGCTGAATCAGTAATAAAGAGATTGTTACCTAAATTTAAAGCAGTATTTGAAATAACATCGCTGATAAAGGCTTGAGAAACATAGCCCTGCTCTTGTAGTTTTGCGGCGTTAATGGCTGATAAAGTGATAAGGCTTGAAGACTCTACATTCAAAGAAATCAGCTCTGGAGATAAGGTAGGAAGGTTTTTCTTACCGCTTAATACAGCAATAAATTCATCTAAATTTTGCGTTTTCGCTAAGGTGGCAGCAGCCTCTTCATCGCTTAACACGGTAGTCAGTTGGCGGAGTAAAGTAAGATGTTCGTCTGATTTAGCTGCAATACCAATAACCACATAAGCCTTATTGCCTTCTCCCCATTCCACACCTTGTGGTACTTGGATAATTTGCACGCCTGTTTCTTTCACTAAATCACGGGTATCAAGTGTACCGTGTGGAATGGCAATACCATTGCCTAAAAAAGTGGAAGTTTGGGTTTCACGAGCAAGCATTCCGGTTTCATAACCTTCAGTGACATTACCATTTGCGACCAATTCAGCGGCAACAAGACGGATAACCTCTTCTTTGCTATTTGCTGAACCATTTAAACGGATGTTTTTTGCCGATAAATTAAGCATTTTAACTCCTTGCATTAAGGTTGATTTTTAAACTATAAATTTGCCTGCTAGTTTACTCTATTTTTGCTAAACCGTTATAGCTAAAAGTTTATAAAAATGTGATCTAGCTCACAAATTTTGCATTTAATCCTTAGCTCTCCAACTAAAACGGTTTAGTAGGAAAATTATTTTGTGATATACATCAAAAAACGAAATAAATTTACTTCTTTTATTTTTATTTAGTGATAGAGTAGAACTATTAAAATATAAGTATTCAACGTTTGAGCAAGGAGTGCCTATGCAAGATTATACTTACTCCGAAAGAGATTTAACTTTTATTGATCAATTATCTCTCGGTTATTGCAAAGACCCTTTTTCCTATTTAGGCATTCATTCTATTGATAATGGTATTATCATCAGAGCTTTCCTCCTGTCTGCTATTGCTTGCCAAGTTATTGATTTGAAAGGAAAACCTGTATCGTCAATGTTAAAAATTGATGATAGAGGTTTTTTTATTGCCGAAATTATTGGTAAAAAAATTGATTTTTCTTACCGCTTGTTGGTGGAATATGAGGGAGAAACAGTAGATATTGAAGACCCTTACCGTTTTAAAACCCACATTCAAGAGCTGGATAATTGGTTATTTGCCGAAGGTAAGCAGCTCCGCCCTTATGAAAAATTAGGGGCTCATCTTGTTACCCAAAACGAAGTGGGCGGCGTGCATTTTAGCGTGTGGGCACCGAATGCTCAGCGTGTTTCAGTAGTGGGCGATTTTAACCACTGGAATGGATTAGTTCATTCAATGCGTTTCCACCCAGATTCAGGGATTTGGGATATTTTCATTCCAAATGTACAAAAAGGGGCTTGTTATAAATTTGAAGTGTTAGATCGCAACGGTGTGTTGCGTTTGAAATCTGACCCTTACGCTTTTGCCTCACAATTCCGTCCAGAAACCGCTTCCATTGTTTCGGGGCTGCCAAGCATAGTACCTGTTGAAAATACTTGTCGTAATGCCAATGCACCAGACAAGCCGATTTCCGTTTATGAAGTGCATTTAGGCTCTTGGCGGCGAAATGTCGAAAATAATTATTGGCTAAGTTATGAAGAACTTGCTGATGAACTCATTCCTTATGTAAAAGATATGGGCTTTACCCATATTGAACTACTGCCTGTTTCTGAATTTCCATTCGATGGCTCCTGGGGCTACCAAACTACGGGTATTTATTCGCCAACCAGCCGTTTTGGTACACCTGAAGGCTTACGCTATTTTATCCAAAAAGCCCACGATAAAGGCATTGGGGTAATTTTGGATTGGGTAGTGGGGCATTTCCCTGTTGATGAACACGGTTTAGTCTATTTTGACGGCACGCATTTATACGAGCATTCCGACCCGAAAGAGGGCTATCACAAAGATTGGAACACCTTGATTTTCAACTATGGCAGACACGAGGTAAATAATTATCTCTCAGGCAATGCGTTGTATTGGATTGAGCGTTTTGGCATTGATGCGTTGCGGGTTGATGCCGTTGCTTCAATGATTTATCGAGACTATTCACGTTCAGACGGCGAGTGGATTCCAAACAAATATGGCGGACGTGAGAATTTAGAGGCCATCGATTTCTTACGTCATACCAACAATATTCTAAAAGATGAAAGTAAAGGTGGAGCAACGATTGCTGAAGAATCTACTTCTTTTGCAGGTGTTTCCCACCCAACCGAAAATGGTGGTTTGGGCTTTAATTATAAGTGGAATATGGGCTGGATGAACGATACCCTGCGTTATATGCAAAAAGATCCGATTTATCGCCGCTATCATCATAATTTAATGACTTTTGGTATGACATACCAATACAGCGAAAAATTTGTGCTACCGCTTTCACACGATGAAGTTGTTCACGGTAAAGGCTCGCTATTAAACAAAATGCCAGGGGATTATTGGCAAAAATTTGCGAACTTGCGTGCTTATTATGGTTATATGTGGGGCTATCCAGGCAAAAAATTACTCTTTATGGGCAATGAATTTGCACAAGGTAAAGAGTGGAATTTTGCAGAAAGTCTGGATTGGTATCTTTTAGGCGAAGAAGGCGGTGAGTGGCATAAAGGCGTATTAGGCTGGGTAAAAGCACTTAATCATTTATACACAAAAACGCCAGCATTATTTGAGCAAGATTACGACCCAGCAGGTTTTGAATGGCTTGTGGTAGACGATCACGACAATTCTGTATTTGCCTTTGAGCGTAGGGCAAAAAATGGCGGTAGCATTATTGTCGTAAGTAATTTCACACCTGTGGTACGTAAAGATTACCGTATTGGTGTGAATGAAGCAGGCGAATATCAAGAAATTCTCAACTCTGATTTAGCTTGCTATTGTGGAAGTAATGTAAGCAATGAAGATAAATTTGCGAGTGAAAAGATAGAATCACACGGCAGAAGGCATTCTATCAATATTACCTTGCCACCATTATCAACTATTTTCATCACAAAGACGAAAAAGCAACAGGCTAAAGAAGCTGTTCAG
Source organism: Mannheimia kashgarensis (assembly GCF_041807705.1). Taxonomy (NCBI): domain Bacteria; kingdom Pseudomonadati; phylum Pseudomonadota; class Gammaproteobacteria; order Pasteurellales; family Pasteurellaceae; genus Mannheimia; species Mannheimia kashgarensis. The sequence continues at coordinate 111,892 of NZ_JBGTYY010000004.1, read as the reverse complement.
AAAAAAGCAACGAATAAAAAAGAAAAAGCAAAGTAGTAAAAGAAAAGAGCAGTAAAGTAAATGAAGTATTTTAGAGGTAAGCCTTTTCCGCTTGGCAGTTCACTCTGTATGCAAGCGGGCAAATTTGGCACAAACTTTGCAATTTTTTCGCAAAATGCGACCGCTATTGAATTATGCCTTTTTGATGAGAACAATCAAGAAACTCGCGTTCCAATGATTGCAAATGAAGGTACTTGGCATATTTTTGTTGAAGGTGTGAAAACTGGCTCAAAATATGGCTATCGGGTGCAAGGCGAACAAAATGAACAAGCCGGTTTGCTATTTAATGCAAATAAATTGTTGATTGATCCTTATGCCAAAGCCATTGAAGGAATGCCTGATCTGAGCAGTGAAGAAGCGGCAAAGTGGTATGTTTGGAACGATGAGCGAGATAACGGGCAGATTGCTCCTAAATCAGTAGTGGTTGATGAAACCTTTGATTGGGAAAATGATACACCACTTTACCACTCTTGGGCAGAAACTATTATTTACGAAATGCAGATTAAAGGGTTCAGCCAGTTAAATCCTGAGCTTCCCCAAGAAATTAGAGGTACTTTTGCAGGGCTAGCTCACAAAAATTCCATATCGTATTTGAAAAAGCTCGGTATTACTGCCGTTGAATTACTGCCCATTACTTACCATATTGACGAGCCTCATTTACAAAAGCAAGGCTTAGTCAATTATTGGGGCTATAATGTTTTAGGCAATTTTGCGGTTGATCCGAAATTAGCTGCAGATAAGCAAAATCCGCTTAAAGAGTTTAAGCAGTTAGTGAAAACGCTACACAAAGCCAATATTGAAGTTATTTTAGACGTGGTGTTTAACCACACTGCAGAAGGTGGGAAAGACGGTGCAATGCTCAGTTTTAGAGGGTTTGATAACCACGCTTATTGGCTAAATGAGCAGGGCGAATACGAGAATTGGACAGGTTGTGGTAACACACTTAATTTAACCAATATTAATATTCTCCGTTGGGCAATCGATTGCTTATGTTATTGGGTGGACGAATGCCATATTGATGGCTTCCGTTTTGACTTAGCCTCTATTTTAGGCAGAACTCCACGTTTTTCCGAAAAAGCCGATTTTTTCACAGCAATAAAAAGCCATTCGAAATTAGCGAATGTTAAGCTGATTGCTGAGCCTTGGGATATTGGAATGCACGGATACCAGTTAGGCAAATTCCCAGCCCCTTTTTACCAATGGAACGACCGCTATCGTGATGATATGCGTCGTTTTTGGCTAAGAAAAAAACTGGATTTAGCCACATTTGCCCGCCGATTTGCAGGAAGTGATGATGTTTTTTCGCACCATTCTGGCTCGAAAAGTATTAATTTTATTACTGCCCACGATGGTTTTAACTTACAAGATTTAGTGAGCTACAACAAAAAACATAATCTTGCGAATGGCGAAGAGAACCGTGATGGACACGGTACAAACCACAGTAATAATCACGGTGTTGAAGGCGAAACCAATAAGGAATTGGTAAAAAATCAGCGAGAAATTACCGCTTGTAGTTTATTGGCAACCCTACTTCTTTCAGGCGGTGTGCCAATGTTATTCGCAGGCGACGAAATGGGGCATACTCAACAAGGCAATAACAATTGCTATTGCCAAGATAATGAAACGACTTGGTTAGATTGGGAAAATCGTAATCAAACCAGAGTGGATTATGTGAGCGATTTAATTGCCATACGCAAACAAATTCCACTGTTATCACAACAAGATAAGTGGTGGACTGAAGATTCAGCTCAATGGCTAAATCCATCTGCTGAGCCTATGCAGGTAAGCGATTGGCATAATCAAGAGTTAAGGCAATTAACAATTTTATTCGAGGGGCAATGGCTCATTTTAATGAATGCCCATAAGCAGCCTCAAGAATTTATACTCCCTCAGGGCAACTGGCAAGTTGTTTTAGGGCAGGAAAAAGGTACTTTGATGACAGAAACGCAGTCAGTTACGCTCAATAATATGGGAGTATGCGTACTTCAAAAAAGTGATGGAGTTCACACAAAAATATTGGAGACATAACATGCTTAATCAAGAATCAACCGCACTTGTTGCCAGACAAGATTTAACGAATGAAACATTGGTTTTAATTTTAGCTGGTGGACGAGGTTCTCGTCTTTATGAATTAACAGATAAACGTGCAAAACCAGCTGTTTATTTTGGGGGAAGCCGTCGTATTATTGACTTTGCGTTATCTAACTGTATTAACTCAAATTTACTTAAAATTGGGGTGATTACTCAATATGCTGCTCATTCATTATTGCGTCATTTACAACGTGGTTGGTCATTCTTACCTTATGAGCGTAATCAATACATTGATATGTTACCTGCACGTCAGCAGTTAGACGAAAACACTTGGTATCGTGGTACAGCAGATGCGGTTTATCAAAATATGGCGATAATGAAATCTCACTATCGCCCTAAATATGTGGTGATTTTAGCAGGCGACCATATCTATAAAATGGATTACACTCAAATGCTGAAAGATCACGTTGATAAAGGAGCAAAATGTACGGTAGGTTGTATTGAAGTGCCACGTTCACAAGCCACAGAATTTGGGGTAATGGCGGTAAATGAAAAACTCAAAGTAAAAGAGTTTGTGGAAAAACCAGCTGATCCACCATCAATGCCGGGTAAGCCTGATTCGTCTTTAGCTTCAATGGGGATTTATGTCTTTGATGCAGATTATCTCTATGAAATGTTAGAAAAAGAGGCTTCAACGCCAGGTACATCGCACGATTTTGGTAAAGATATTATTCCAAAAGCGGTAGAGCAAGGCGTGCTATACGCCCACCCATTTGAGCGTTCTTGCAAAGGGCGTAATGCAAGCGGGGCAATCTACTGGCGTGATGTAGGTACGATAGATAGCTATTGGGCAGCCCATATGGATCTAGTATCGGAAGAGCCTGAGCTTGATTTATATGATGAATCTTGGCCTATTCATGGTCGTCCGCAACAAACTGCTCCTGCACGTTTCTTCTATAATCATACTCGTGCAAGAACACTAGATAATTCACTTATTGCAGGTGGTTGTGTGATTACGGATGCTGAAATCAGTAATTCGGTATTGTTTAACCGTGTTCACGTTGAAGCGGAATCAGTTATTGAACATACAGTTATTTTGCCACAAGTTACTATCGGCAAAAATTGTATTATCAAACGAGCGGTTATTGACCGACATTGCATAATTCCAGATGGCTTACAAGTAGGTGTGAATGCAGAAGAAGATGCAAAACATTTTAGAGTGAGTAAAGAAGGTATCGTATTAATTACCCAAAAAATGCTAGATAAATTAGCAGGAAAAGAAGTTAATACGGATATTAAATATACAATTTAAATATTGATGATATAATGCTTCGGATTTTAACGTCCGAAGTATTGTTTTCAAGCGGTCGAAATTTAATAAAAATTTGCAACAATATAAATGGTCAAAAAATGAAAGTTTTACACATTTGCTCTGAAATGTACCCTTTAATTAAAACCGGTGGTTTAGCTGATGTGATGGGGGCATTGCCTTTTGCTCAACAACAAATTGGAAATGATGTCAGAGTATTAATTCCTTACTATCCTAAAGTTGCTCAAAGCTTAGGTGAAACGGTGGAAGTGGCAACAATCGGCACATTTGCCGGTTTAGTGACGGTTAGATTTGCTTATTTCAATGGATTAGGCGTTTATGTGATTGACGCACCGCATCTATTTATGCGTGATGGCAATCCTTATCACGATGCGAACTATCAAGATTATATCGACAACTACAAACGCTTCGCGTTACTAGGCTATATTGGGGCTCAGCTTGCACAGGGTTTAGATCACTGGTGGGGTTCAGCCGAAGTATTACACGCTCACGACTGGCAAGCAGGGCTTACTTGTGCTTACCTGAAAAGCTGGGGTAGTAACGTCAAAACCGTATTCACTATTCATAATATCGCCTATGTAGGGCGTTTTAATGCGTTCCATTTGGCTGAAATTGGCTTGCCTTGGGAGTTTTTTAGTGCGGAAGGCTTAGAGTTTTATGGCGAAATTTCTTACCTTAAGGCAGGTTTATATTTTGCCGATCGTATTACAACTGTAAGCCCAACGTATGCACGTGAAATTACTGAAGAGATTGCAGGTGCAGGTTTACACGGTTTGCTTGCCACCCGCCAATATCAAGGCAGGCTGCGTGGGATTTTAAACGGGGTAGATGCTGACGTTTGGAACCCTGAAACTGACCCTCATATTGTGGCGAATTACCGCCCTAACTATATGCACGGTAAGGCGAAAAATAAAGCGGAATTGCAACGTATTTTTGGCTTACCAGAACAAAAAGAAGCTCTGTTAATGGTAATGGTTACTCGTTTAACCGAGCAAAAAGGGGCAGATTTCTTATTAGCGAACATTGATACGTTAATGCAGCACAATGTACAAATTATCGTGCTAGGTAGCGGCTCGCCTGATTTGGAAAATGCACTACGTTATTTCCAACATAAATATCCGAACCAAATCGGTATCAAAATTGGTTATGATGAAGCTCTTTCTCATCAAATTATTGCAGGTGGCGATGTGATTCTTGTTCCAAGCCGTTTTGAGCCTTGCGGATTAACGCAGCTTTACGGTTTGAAATATGGCACATTGCCGCTCGTTCGCCGCACAGGTGGATTAGCGGATACGGTATTTGATAGCCACAAAGAGAGTATTGAAAACCGCACCGCAACAGGTTTTGTATTTGATTACCCTGATGCACCGGCATTTTTAGAAGCCGCAATGCGAGCGATTAATTTATGGCAAAAGCAAAAATTGTGGTCAAGCGTTCGTCAAAATGCACTGGCTCAAGATTTTGGTTGGGCGAAAGTGGCAGAGCAGTATCAAAACTTATACCACGAAATTAGTTAATTTATATTTACAACATTGTTACAAGCGGTTGGATTTGCAAAAAAATTTGTAAATTCGACCGCTTGTAATGTTCATAAAAATTAGGAGAATTTACTCAATGAGCAGGCAGTCAATTAGCCCTGAAATGATTAAAAATGTAAAAGATGCAATTTTACATAAAATGGTATTCGCATTAGGTGTTGAACCTCGTGATGCCAGCAAACGTAACTGGTTAAATGCTGCACTTCGTGTGGTACGTGATTTATCTACCGAAGAGTGGTTACAAACCCGCCGTAGCCACGTTGCAAATGGCAGTCGCCGTGTTTATTACCTATCAATGGAATTTTTGATGGGGCGAACTTTCAGTAATGCGATGATCTCGGAAGGCGTTTATGAGCTAATCGGTGCTGCGTTAAAAGAGTTAGGGCAAGATCTGGAAGATATTATTAACGAAGAAGGCGATCCGGGCTTAGGTAATGGTGGTTTAGGTCGATTAGCGGCTTGTTATTTAGATAGCCTTGCGACAATGAAAATCCCTGCTATCGGCTATGGTATTCAATATGAATATGGTATGTTCCGCCAAGAAATTCGCAATGGCGAGCAAGTAGAACAGCCTGATGAATGGTTAGAAAATGAATTTGTGTGGCCATATTTACGCTCAAGTAAGCGTTTCCCGGTCCGCTTTGGTGGGAAAACTTGGCGTGAAGGCAAAAAAGTCGTATGGCAACCGGAAGAAGAGATTGTTGCTCAAGCTCACGATCAGCTCATTCCGGGTTTTGAAACCACATCAACCAATAGTTTACGTTTATGGTCTGCTCACGCTTCGGGTAAAGGTTTTGCGTTGTCAGAGTTTAATCGTGGCGATTACTTTGCTGCAATGGTTAAACAAAATAGCTCAGAAAACGTTTCTCGTGTGCTTTATCCTGATGATTCTACCTATAACGGTCGTGAATTGCGTTTACGTCAAGAATATTTTCTTTGTTCTGCATCGGTACAAGATATTATTCGCCGCCACGAAGCGGAATTTGGCTCTTGTGTAAATTTAGCGGATAAAGTAGCAATTCACTTAAATGATACCCACCCAACCCTTGCTGTGCCTGAGTTAATGCGTATTTTAATTGATGAAAAAGGCTATTCTTGGGAACAAGCGTGGGCAACCACCAGCAAAACATTCTTCTACACTAACCACACGTTAATGAGTGAAGCGTTAGAAACGTGGCCGGTTGAAATGTTAGCTCGTGTGTTACCACGCCATTTAGAAATTATTTTTGATATTAACGAACATTTCTTGGAAGAGGTGCGTAGCCAGTTCCCAGATGATAATGATCTGATCTCTCGTGTATCACTTATTGACGAACAAGGCGACCGCCGTGTGCGTATGGCGTGGCTTGCAGTTATCGCTTCTACAAAAGTAAATGGTGTGGCGAAAATTCACTCTGACTTAATGGTTGAATCTATTTTTGCCGACTTTGCTCGTATTTACCCGAACCGCTTTACCAACGTAACCAATGGCGTAACGCCTCGCCGTTGGATCAAAATTGCCAACCCGGGTCTTGCGAATATTTTAGATAAATATATCGGCGATAACTGGCTAACCGATTTAAGCGAATTAGAAAAATTCAATGAGTTTGCGGATAACGCTGATGTACAGGCTCAAGTTGCTGCGGTTAAATTTGAGAATAAGCGCCGTTTAGCAAATTATATTGAAGAAACACAAGGCATTACGCTTAATCCTGAAGCGATTTTTGACGTACAAATCAAACGTATTCATAAATACAAACGTCAGCAAATGAATGTGCTTCACATCATTACGCTTTATAATCGCATTTTACGCAATCCAACGGCGGATTGGACACCTCGTGTGTTCATCTTCGCAGGTAAAGCGGCAAGTGCGTATTATGCAGCGAAGAAAGTGATTCGCTTAATTAATGATGTAGCAAGTGTGGTAAATAACGACCCTCGCATCAATGATTTAATCAAAGTCGTATTTATTCCGAACTACAGCGTATCGTTAGCCCAGATGATTATTCCAGCGGCAGACGTTTCAGAGCAAATTTCATTAGCAGGTACAGAGGCCTCTGGTACATCGAATATGAAATTTGCCCTTAATGGTGCTTTAACCATTGGTACGCTAGACGGTGCGAATGTGGAAATTTTAGGCCGTGTAGGCAAAGAGAACATCTTCATTTTCGGTAACGAAGTAGAACAAGTGGAAGAACTCCGCCGCAATGGTTATTCGCCGTATCACTACTACGAAAAAGATAGTGAGCTGAATGAAGCGATTTCACAAATTCTAAATGGCAAATTCTCGCCAGAAGATCCATATCGCTACCAAGATTTGATCTTAAACTCTGGCGACTACTACCAAGCCTGTGCAGATTACCGCAGCTATGTGGAAGCTCAAGAGAAAGTGGCTCAAGCCTATCGCAATAAGAAAGCGTGGATTCGTTCGGCAATCATCAATATTGCCAATATGGGTTACTTCTCGTCAGACCGTTCGGTAATGGATTATGCCAATAACATCTGGAAAATCGAACCAATGAGCGAAGAGCAATTAAAAGGCGATGCAACGATGGACAGCATTATTGAAAGTTCAAACAAGTTGTTGAATTTAAAATAATGGTTTAGGCAAAACGGTAAGAGAAATCTTACCGTTTTTGTTTTAGAGGGATTTGCAAAATATAGCAGAAAAATGACCGCTTGGTATTATTGGCCAGCATTATCCAAATTAGAGGAGATATATTCTTTATAAAGTGTATCAAAATAAGTTTGTGGATCATCAACAATGCCAACAGCGGCATTGCTGTATTGCACGCATCCCTCTTTAACATCAACATAGTTGTGAAAAAAGCGAGCCATTTCCTCTACATTAAAGTCGAAGGGCTGTGAAGTGATATAACGGAGCTCTTCATCGATAATATCTCGAGTATGAGTAAAAATATCTCTATCATAGAAAAATTGTTTTACACGTTGGTTGTCCTTATCAACAAGGCGATAAGTGAGTTTTCTCTTTTCAGGCTCGCACATTAATAGACCAACATTAACGAATTCGCCCGTTTCGATATAAGGTCTAAATCTGACAAAACTGTATAAAATAGGTTGTTTCATTCAATATTATCCCAATAGTGTTTGTTTTTGATGCGTTCTAAAATTGCTTTAATTTGTTGTATATGATTTTCTATTTTTTGAAATTCATCTTCATCAGTTGGAAACCAATCATCGGGGATAGATTGATAAATATCTTCAAAATTGTTTAAGATGTTCGTCGCTTTTTCAGTAAATGCTTTTTTATCCGTGAGAGTTAATCGCCATTCTCTATTTTGAATAGAAAAGATATGTTCATTAAATTGAGCATTTTTATCAAAAGCGAGGTTGTGATCGATAACAAGGATTTTCTGCTTTTGCTCATCAAAAAGCAAGTTAATATTGCCCGTTCCCACTTTTGATGATGTTCGATCGGAATTTAATATCCAACGATCAAACATATATAACCATTTCTGCATTTCTTCTGGTAAGTAAAGCGGATTGTGAGCTTGAGAACTTTTGGCTGTAACAGTAGGCAATGTATATTCAGAGCCAAATACGGTTTGTGTTGTTAAGGCTGCTTTCCACTCAGACTGAATAAGCTGAAATACTAATTTATCAAAATGAAGTAATTGAATATTTGGACAAGGCAATTTCATTTTAATGGCTAATGTAGAACCAATCCATTCAGCAAGTAATTGATAGATTGGCATCATTCCTGATGTTTTTACGATATAGCTTTTGTTATCGTCAGCTTTACAAATAAATGGTCGAGTAATGCCCATTTGTGTACGTTCTTGGATAAATATAATTTTTGCCATCATTATTCCTCTCAAAGAATTTATTTTGATGCTTTCTCAACCGCTGTCAGCATTCCTCTCAACAAATTCAACTCATTGGTTTCAAGCTCTGCCCGTTGATAAAGTCGGCGGAGCTTCAACATTACCGCATCATTGCGGATAAACCCTAATTCTTTATACAATCGCTCGGTATGAGCAAAAAAATGCTCCAATGCTTCTGCGGTTGGATACTCTTTTTCCTCTACAAGCGGTCGTTTTTCTACTATTTTTTGCAAATATGCCATACGAATTTCATAACTTGCCAGTTGCACTGCCATTGCGAGATTGAGCGAGCCGTAATCAGGATTGGTCGGGAAATTAAGATGATATTGGCATTTCAGCAGCTCTTCATTGGTTAGTCCTACACGTTCTCGCCCAAATACAATGGCGACTTTGCCAAGATTAGCACGGTTTATCACGAGTTCCCCACAATCTCTTGGTGCAATTAGACTGTTTTGCAAATGACGAAGTCTAGCACTTGTGCCAATTACGAGCTGGCAATCGGCAATGGCGTCATCAAAAGTCGGGTAGATTTGGGCATTATCTAGTACATCTTTCGCCCCTGCGGCAAGGGCTTCAGCTTGTTCATCAATCGGTTGTAGTGGTGCAACTAAACGCAAATGGGTTAAGCCCATTGTTTTCATTGCACGAGCGGCTGAACCGATGTTGGCAGGGAGAGATGTTTCTACCAGAATAATCTGGATTTGATCTAAAATATTCATTAAATTGTTTCGTTTTTGTTAAATTTTTTACGCTAATAGTGTAGCAAAATTTTCGATAGCTTAAAATTTGAAAAAATACGAAATAATCCCTAAAAATAATCAGATTTTTTTACAAATTTAGTGTATTTAGTGGTACAGTTAGACAGTTTTTTAACTTGAATGGGGCTAATTATTTAGCCTTGAATAATAACAACCATACAGGAGTCTTTATGCTTATTGGTGTACCAAGAGAGCTGTTAGACGGTGAAACTCGTGTGGCGGCAACGCCTAAAACCGTTGAGCAGATTAAAAAACTTGGCTTTGATGTCCTCATTGAACAAGATGCGGGCTTTAAGGCGAGTTTTGAAGACAACGCATTTTTAAATGCAGGTGCGAATATTGGCACGCAACAAGAAGTTTGGAATGCGGACATTATTTTCAAAGTGAATGCTCCAACAGAAGCTGAAATTGATTTAATCAAAGAGGGTGCAACCTTAGTGAGCTTTATTTGGCCTGCTCAAAATCCAGAATTAATGGATAAATTGCAGTCTAAAAAAATCAATGTGCTGGCAATGGACGCTGTGCCTCGTATCTCTCGAGCCCAAGCATTAGATGCGTTAAGCTCAATGGCGAATATTTCAGGCTACCGTGCCGTAATTGAAGCGGCTAATTCATTTGGCAGTTTCTTTACAGGTCAAATTACCGCAGCAGGTAAAGTACCGCCTGCGAAAGTGCTTGTGATTGGTGCAGGGGTGGCAGGTTTAGCGGCGATTGGTGCAGCAAATAGCTTAGGGGCAATTGTGCGTGCCTTTGACTCTCGCCCAGAAGTAAAAGAGCAAGTAAAATCAATGGGTGCTGACTTCTTAGAAATTGATTTTGAAGAAGAAGGTGGCTCAGGCGATGGTTATGCGAAAGTGATGTCAGAAGAGTTTAACCGCCGTGCGATGGAACTTTACGCTGCTCAAGCGAAAGAAGTGGATATTATCATTACCACCGCAGCCATTCCGGGTAAACCAGCTCCTCGCTTAATCACAAAAGAGATTGTGGACTCAATGAAACCGGGTTCTGTGATTGTGGACTTAGCAGCGGCTACAGGCGGTAACTGCGAATATACTAAAGCAGGCGAAGTTGTGGTTACAGATAATCAAGTAAAAGTGATTGGTTATACCGATTTCCCAGCTCGTTTACCAACGCAATCTTCTCAACTTTACGGCACTAACTTAGTGAACTTGTTAAAACTGTTAGCCCCGAATAAAGATGGTCAAATTGACATCAATTTTGATGATGTCGTGTTACGCGGTGTAACGGTTGTGCGTGATGGCGAATTAACCTGGCCAGCTCCACCAATTCAAGTTTCCGCTCAGCCTCAAAAGCCAGCGGCAGCACCACAAGCGGTCAAAAAAGAAGAAAAACCTGCAAATCCAAAAGTGAAATATGGCGTGATGGCAGGTGTAGGGGCGTTATTCTTATGGATTGCCTCTGTTGCTCCAGCAGCGTTTTTATCGCACTTTACTGTGTTCGTACTCGCTTGTGTGGTAGGTTACTATGTGGTTTGGAACGTGAGTCACGCATTACACACACCACTTATGGCAGTAACCAATGCGATTTCAGGTATTATCATCGTAGGGGCTGTGTTACAAATTGCCCAACCTGTTGGTAATTTCTTTATTGATATTTTAGCCTTTATTGCGATTTTAGTTGCCAGCATCAATATTTTTGGTGGCTTTAAAGTTACGCAAAGAATGCTAGCAATGTTTAGAAAAGGTTAAGGAGAACGAAAATGTCTTTTGGATTTGTTACCGCTGCCTATATTATTGCAGCACTTCTCTTTATTATGAGCCTTGCAGGGCTTTCTAAACACGAAACCGCAAAAGCAGGTTGTTGGTACGGTATTGTAGGTATGGGAATTGCTTTAGTGGCAACCATTTTCGGCCCACAATCTCACGGCACAATTTGGATTTTAATTGCGATGGCAATCGGTGCATTCATCGGGATCAAAAAAGCGATTAAAGTTGAAATGACAGAAATGCCAGAATTAGTTGCTATTCTTCACAGCTTCGTAGGTTTAGCAGCAGTATTAGTTGGTTTTAATAGCTACGGTTTACATATTGAAGCACCAATGCCTGCTTATTTAGTAACTGAAGCGGAAAAAGCGGCATTCTTAGCAGAACAAGCAACCCTTGCGAATATTCACAATGTTGAAGTATTCTTAGGGATCTTCATTGGAGCAGTTACATTCTCTGGCTCATTAGTGGCATTCGGGAAATTAAGCGGCAAGTTATTTGGTCGTAAAGTCTCTTCTGCGGCATTAAATATCCCTCATAAACACAAATGGAATTTAGCGGCGATTGTTGTTTCAATCTTCCTGATGATTGTATTCTTAAATCGCCCTGAAAATATTTTCCCTGTGTTAATTATGACTGCTATTGCTTTAGTGTTCGGTTGGCACTTAGTGGCATCTATCGGTGGTGCAGATATGCCAGTGGTGGTTTCAATGCTCAACTCTTATTCAGGTTGGGCAGCAGCTGCAGCAGGCTTTATGCTAAGTAACGATTTATTAATCGTAACAGGTGCGTTAGTGGGTTCTTCAGGTGCAATTCTTTCTTACATTATGTGTAAGGCGATGAACCGCTCGTTTATCAGCGTTATTGCAGGTGGTTTTGGTAACGAAATGCAATCTTCTTCAGGCGATACGGAATACGGCGAACACCGTGAAACCAACGCAGAAGAAGTGGCAGAAATGCTGAAAAATGCAAGCTCAGTGATTATCACACCGGGATATGGTATGGCGGTAGCTCAAGCTCAATATCCAGTTGCAGAAATTACCGCAAAATTGCGTGAAAAAGGTGTGAATGTACGTTTCGGTATTCACCCAGTAGCGGGTCGATTACCGGGTCATATGAACGTATTGCTTGCTGAAGCGAAAGTACCTTACGATGTGGTATTAGAAATGGACGAAATCAATGACGATTTTGAAGATACTGATGTGGTATTAGTTATCGGTGCAAATGACACCGTAAACCCAGCAGCATTAGATGACCCATCAAGCCCAATCGCAGGAATGCCAGTGCTTGAAGTATGGAAAGCACAAAATGTTATTGTATTTAAACGTTCAATGGCAGTAGGTTATGCAGGCGTTCAAAACCCGCTCTTCTTTAAAGAAAACACCCAAATGCTATTTGGTGATGCGAAAGAAAGAGTAGATGATATTCTAAGAGCATTAAATAGCTAATTAAGAAAAAAGCGAACAACCATGTTCGCTTTTTTATCTTTAAATAGAGAACATAGCTTTTGCTGTGTTCTGTAAAATTCAGTAATTCAATCTTTTATTTTTTTCGTTTGAATAAGAAAGAAATAACAGTAAGCACCAAAAAGACGAAGAATAAAATTTTTGCAATTTCAGCTGCACTTCCAGCTATGCCGCCAAAACCGAAAAATGCAGCCACAATGGCGATAATAAAAAATACTACAGCATAATGTAACATAGAGATCTCCTTATATTATGTTTTTGATTAGTGCAGTTTGAATGTAACATAGCTAAATAATCGTTGCAAGCGGTAGTATTTAATTAAAATTTTTAATTAATCCTGGTTAATTCGACTAGAAACGGCACTTTGCTGATTTTTATATTTTGCATCTTTACGAGCGTTATAAGGTTTTGCTGCATTGCCGCTTAGCACTTCAAAACTTAAAGCACCAATTGCCATATTAGGGCGAAGCGCAAGAGGGAGTTTGCCCGCATTAAAAAATTCTAATACGATTTTTCCTTCCCAACCTGGGTCAATCCGATGAGCTGTTACGTGTACCATTAATCCTAATCGAGCTAATGATGAGCGGCCATCTAACCAACCCACAATATTAGCAGGCAGGCTAACAGATTCTAATGTGGTTGCAAGGGCTAGTTCTCCAGGGTGAAGGAAAAATGCTTCACCATCACTGATAATGATTTCATCGCTCATTACCTTATTTAGTTGAGCGGTTACTTCTTCACGAGGCCCACTTAGATCAATATAAGGCGTGTTATGCTCACGAAAAACACGGAACGAATTACCTAAACGCACATCAGCCGTTGCACCAGAAATTTTATCATTAGAAGGACGAGGCGTAATGCTGATGATACCTTCATCTAAGTAACGTTTAATATCGGTGTCGCATAAACGCATATTTTTCTCCTATTTGAGTAATTGCTTGATTTGGGCTTTAAGAATATCAATTGCAATACGGTTCTTACCGCCTTTTGGTACAATAATATCGGCATATTGCTTTGATGGCTCAATAAATTGTAAGAACATCGGGCGAACCGTTTTGCGATATTGTGTAATTACCGATTCCATTGAACGACCACGTTCCACCATATCACGTTGTAAGCGGCGAATAAAGCAAATATCTAATGGCGCATCAACGAAAATAGAAACGTTTAGCTCATTGCGAATATGTTCATCAGTTAGAAGTAAAATACCTTCTAAAATAATTATTTTTTTCGGTTCAAAGTGTTTGGTGGTGTTTTTTCGATTATGCTCAGTGTAATCGTATTCGGGAATTTCAATGGCTTTACCTTGCTTTAGTTGGCGTAGATGATCAACCAGTAAATGATGATCCATTGAGTTAGGGTGGTCGTAGTTGGTTTTAATACGTTCTTCCATTGTTAAATGAGATTGATCCCCGTAATAAGCATCTTCAGAAATAATGCCGATATTATCAGTTCCTAATTCATTTTTTAATTCTTTATAAATGGTTGAAGCAATCAGGCTTTTCCCCGATGCCGAAGCACCGGCAATGGCAATGACAACACAAGAGGATTGTTGAGCAGTATCAGTCATAAAATTTCCTATTCAGTCAAAAAGTATCCTGCAAATTATACCGAATTTTTGCAAAATTTTCTGTATAATCGACCGCTTGTAATCAATTTCGAGGAAAAAATGAATACTTTTATTCAAGGGTTTATTGTTTGTTTTGGTTTAATTGTCTCTATAGGAGCTCAAAATGCCTTTGTGCTAAAACAAGGCATACTTAAACAACACGTTTTTTGGATTGCTCTTACTTGCTTTCTAGGTGATGTGTTGCTAATGACGATTGGTGTGCTAGGGCTAGGCACACTCATTTCAGAATTACCTATTCTCAGTTTAGTTATTTCACTATTAGGTGCAATTTTTCTCTTCACTTACGGTAGCCGTTCGTTTATCAGTGTATTTAAAAGTAGTGATTACCTTGTAGCAAATGGGGAAAATGCCTCGAGTCTTAAAAAAGCCTTAATGATTACTTTTGCAATTACCTTTTTAAATCCTCACGTTTATATTGATACTGTTGTGATTGTGGGGAGTATTGGCGGAAAATTAGATTTTGAAGGTAAGATATATTTCTTAGTAGGGGCGTTGCTTTGCTCATTTATATGGTTTTTTGGGTTAGGGTACGGAGCAAGATTGCTTTCCCCTTATTTTGCTAAACGTATAACTTGGCAAATTTTAGATGCAGTTACAGGGTTGATTATGTATTTTATCGCCTTTAGCTTGTTGATTTATGCTTATCAACTGGCAAAGCAAATTTTCTAACAGCCTAAATTTTTCATTGCTGAATACCCCCATTTTTTGGTATATTAACGGCAATGTTCGCACAATATTGTGCCTAATTTATTTAATAATTTTATTTGACGGATTCTTGTATGTTTAAAAAATTTTTAGGGTTATTTTCAAACGATCTTTCCATCGATCTCGGAACAGCTAATACATTAGTTTATGTGAAAGGGCAAGGAATTGTTTTAGATGAACCTTCGGTGGTTGCAGTGAGACAAGATCGTATGGGATCGCTAAAAAGCATCGCAGCAGTAGGCTCACACGCAAAATTAATGTTAGGTCGTACCCCAAAAAGCATTATGGCAATCCGTCCGATGAAAGATGGTGTTATTGCAGACTTCTTTGTAACAGAAAAAATGTTGCAACACTTTATTAAACAAGTTCATAGCAATAACTTTATGCGTCCAAGTCCGCGTGTTTTAGTGTGTGTGCCGGCCGGGGCAACGCAGGTAGAACGCCGTGCAATTAAAGAATCAGCAATCGGGGCAGGGGCTCGTGAAGTCTATTTAATTGAAGAACCGATGGCAGCGGCTATCGGTGCAGGTTTGCCTGTACACGAAGCAATGGGATCGATGGTAATTGATATCGGCGGCGGTACAACTGAAGTTGCGGTGCTTTCGTTAAATGGTATTGTGTATTCAACCTCTGTTCGTATTGGAGGCGATAAATTAGACGATGCTATCATTGCCTATGTTCGCCGTCATTTCGGCTCTGCTATCGGTGAAGCAACGGCTGAGCGTATCAAGCAAGAAATTGCAACCGCTAAAATTGAATCTGATGATGATATTAAAACAATGGAAGTGCACGGTCATAATTTAGCAGAAGGTGCTCCTCGTACTTTTGAGCTTAGTTCAAAGCACGTTTTAGAAGCTATCGAGCAGCCGTTAGATGGTATTGTTGAAGCGGTTAAATCAGTTTTAGAGCAATGTCCTCCGGAATTAGCCGCAGATATTTTCGAACGAGGAATGGTATTAACAGGTGGTGGAGCTTTATTACATAACCTAGATCGCTTACTTGCTGACTCAACTGGTGTACCTGTTGTCGTAGCGGAAGATCCTCTTACTTGTGTTGCACGTGGCGGCGGTAAAGCCCTCGAAATGATCGATATGCACGGTGGAGACGTATTTAGCTCTGATGAATAATCATCTTTTCTAGTTAAATAGTAAATTGAAAGTTGGCAATGGATATGATCTATTGTCAATTTTCGTTATATATTCCCAATAAATTTCACATTATATTTTCTAATGAAACCAATTTTTGCTAAAGCTCCTTCACTAGGAATGCGTCTGATAATTGCAGTGATATTATCTATTATCCTGATTATTTCTGATGGTCGAAGCTCATTGATGATTCAAGCTCGTAATATATTAGAAACGGCGGTTAGTGGCTTATATTACTTTGCAAATACTCCTCGCTCGATCTTAGATGGTGTGAGTGGTAATTTTATTGATAACAACAAGCTACAGTTAGAAAATAATCTACTAAAAGAGCAACTAAGAGAAAAAAATGCGGATTTATTATTACTCGATCAATTAAAGGTAGAAAATCAACGTTTAAGATTACTGCTAAGTTCGCCGCTCCGCCAAGATGAATATAAAAAGATCGGGGAGGTTCTGGCCGCCGAAATGGATGCTTACCGCCAGCAAGTTATTATTAATCAAGGTCGTTTAGATGGTGCTTTTGTTGGACAACCTGTGATTGATGAAAGAGGTGTTGTAGGGCAAATTATTTCCGTAGGCGAAAAATCAAGCCGTGTTCTGCTTTTAACCGATATTACCCACGCCACTCCGGTGCAGGTATTGCGTAATGATGTGCGTGGTATCGTAAACGGAACAGGGCTAAATAATGAACTAATTGTTGATAATCTACCTCGCTCTATTGATGTTGTAAAAGGCGATGTGTTAGTTACTTCCGGTTTAGGCGGACGCTTCCCCGAAGGTTATCCTGTTGCGATTGTGGAAACGGTCGAAAATGATACAAAAAGCCAGTTTGCTAGGATTGTTGCTCGACCGCTAGCCTCATTTGACCGCTTGCGTTATCTACTATTACTTTGGCCAACAGCAGAAGAGAAGAATTACAGCCAAAGTTTATCGCCTGAACAAGTGCGTGAAATCGTAGAAGAGAGACGAAACAGCGTAAATCCATTTGACCGATTAAAACAGATGTCGAATAAGAAAACAGAAGTTCAACTAGATGCTAAAGAAGAGCAGATTGATCTTGATGAAATTAACGAAAACCCTGCTTCACAGCCTGATGTGGAAGTAGAAGAGCATCATATAGAACAAGGAGCGGAATAATGAGAACAAACCCAATTTTTCAGATTCTGGTTATTCTTGCGATTTTTGTAATTGCCTTTGTACTAGAAATTATGCCTTGGCCAGTTGGATTTCAAGGCTTACGCCCAACTTGGGTTGTATTGGTGTTGATTTACTGGGCATTAGCATTACCGGATAAAATCAGTGTCGGCACCGCTTTTTTAGCAGGCATTGTGTGGGATCTAATCTTAGGCTCAATTTTAGGTATTCACGCCTTAATATTGTCTATAGCCATTTATTTTGTCGCGAAGTACCACCTCATTTTGCGTAATTTGTCGCTTTGGTTACAAAGTTTGCTGGTAATAGCATATATCGTACTGATCCGTTTCGCCATTTTTGTGGTTGAATTCATTTTGCATAGTGCTGAATTTAACTCACAAGAAATACTAGGAGCAGTCATTAGTGGCGTGCTTTGGCCTTGGATTTTCCTACTAATGCGTCATATTCGCCGCCAACTTCGCTTACGCTAAGAGGTAAAGATGAGTAGCTTGTCTTTTGATTTTGCAGAAGATTTTCGACCGCTTGCAGCTAGAATGCGTCCTCAAAATTTAACTGAATATGTAGGGCAATCTCATCTGATTGGCGAAGGCAAACCGCTACGCAGAGCAATTGAAGCAGGGCATAGCCATTCTATGATTTTCTGGGGCCCACCGGGAACGGGTAAAACTACCTTAGCTGAAATTATTGCCCATCATTTTGATGCAGAAGTAGAACGTATTTCAGCCGTAACTAGTGGTGTAAAAGAGATCCGAGAAGCCATTGAGCGAGCAAAACTAAATCGACAATCAGGCAGACGCACGTTGCTCTTTGTTGATGAAGTCCACCGCTTCAATAAAAGTCAGCAAGACGCATTTTTACCCCATATTGAAGATGGTACGATCATCTTTATTGGAGCAACAACAGAGAACCCTTCGTTTGAACTCAATAATGCGTTACTTTCTCGAGCCAGAATTTATATCTTAAAGCCACTACAAGCGGTCGAAATTTTAAAAATTTTGCAAATGGCGGCGGCAGATACAGAACGTGGGCTAGGCAATGAAAAATTACATCTTGAAGATGATGTGCTGAGCTTACTTGCCGATTATGTTAATGGCGATGCTCGCTTTGCCTTAAATTGCTTTGAATTGATGGCAGATATGGCAGAAAACTCCCCTCAAGGAAAAGTATTAAACAAAGATTTGCTTACGGAAGTGCTGGGCGAACGACAAGCTCGTTTTGATAAAGGGGGCGATCGTTATTATGATCTCATTTCTGCTCTACATAAATCCATTCGAGGCTCATCTCCGGACGGTGCACTATATTGGTACGCTCGCATTTTAACCGCAGGTGGCGATCCGCTTTATGTGGCAAGGAGATTACTTGCCATCGCTTCGGAAGATGTAGGCAATGCAGATCCAAGAGCAATGCAAATTGCCATAGCGGCGTGGGATTGCTTTACCCGAGTCGGTGCTTATGAGGGAGAAAGAGCTATTGCCCAAGCCATTATTTATCTTGCAGTTGCTCCTAAAAGTAATGCGGTTTACCAAGCCTTCAATGAAGCAAAACGCCTAGCAAAAGAGGCAAAAGATTATGATGTGCCGGAGCATTTACGCAATGCTCCAACGAATTTAATGAAATCATTAGGTTATGGTGAAGAATATCGTTATGCCCATAATGAACCGAATGCTTACGCCGCAGGGGAGAATTACTTTCCGCCTGAACTTAAAGATACGCAATTCTATTTTCCTACAGAACGAGGAATGGAAAAACAGATTAAAGAAAAAATGGCGTGGCTGAAATCACAAGATGAATTAAGTGAGATCAAGCGGTATAAATAATCCGTAAATTTGCAAAATTTTAGGGAAAAACAACCGCTTGTTGTTATTTGGAAGAGATATGTTTGATATTTTACTGCCTGCGTGGCTTGCAGGTGTTTGTTTAGCCTTTATTACCGCACCCTTGGGTGCTTTTGTTGTTTGGCGAAAAATGGCGTATTTTGGTGACACACTTTCCCATTCAGCACTATTGGGTGTGGCACTTGGCATTTTTCTGCAAATTGATCCCTACATCGCAGTTATTGCGATGACGATTATTTTAGCCGTTTTGCTGGTTTGGCTTGAGCAAAAAACCAACTATTCGGTGGATACGGTATTAGGTATTATTGCTCACACCAGCCTTTCGCTTGGTGTGATTACCATTAGTTTGCTGGATAACGTGAGAGTCGATTTAATGTCTTACCTATTTGGCGATTTACTGGCAATTAATTTTTCTGATGTGATTTTTATCGGTATCGGAGCAATTCTGATTTTATCAGTGCTGATGATTTTTTGGAAACGCTTATTATCCATCACAATTAGCCCGGAACTCGCCCAAATTGAAGGCTTAAATGTC
This sequence comes from Mannheimia kashgarensis, assembly GCF_041807705.1. Classification (NCBI taxonomy): domain Bacteria; kingdom Pseudomonadati; phylum Pseudomonadota; class Gammaproteobacteria; order Pasteurellales; family Pasteurellaceae; genus Mannheimia; species Mannheimia kashgarensis. The sequence continues at coordinate 92,177 of NZ_JBGTYY010000004.1, read as the reverse complement.
GCTCGCTTGCGTCTATTATTGATGATTTTAACTGCATTAACCATTGCATTAAGTATGAAATTTGTGGGGGCATTAATCATTACCTCACTACTGATTATTCCGTCTGCAACAGCAAGACGATTTGCGAAAACGCCCGAGAAAATGGTCTTTATTGCTATTTTATTCAGCATTATTACGGTAACGGGAGGGTTGTTATTATCGGGTTGGAAAGATACCCCTGCTGGACCATCGGTAGTGATTTGTGCCGGAATGCTCTTTTTAATGTCGCTATTTAAAAAAGAATACAATTAAATAGCATAAAAAAGTCATATATTATAAAAATAAGGCATAAGCTTTTTATGGAAATAGCATTGAAGTTTTCTATCAATCTGTTTAAATATCACTATTGATTTGTTGTAACTTATTAAGAATAAAAGATTAAATTATGTGTCAATTACTTGGAATGAATTGTAATACGCCAACGGATATTACCTTTTCTTTTGAAGGCTTTCGGCGGCGAGGGGGATTAAGCGATCACCATACTGATGGCTTCGGCATTGCGTTTTTTGAAGGTAAAGGCGTACGAGTTTTCCGTGATAATCGTCCGGGGGCTTCCTCGCCAATGGCGGAATCAATTAGCCAGTATCAAATTAAATCGTTAAATGTAGTTGCCCATATCCGTAAAGCGACTCGTGGTGATGTAAATTTGGAAAATACCCACCCTTTTATTCGTGAATTATGGGGCGAGAACTGGGTTTTTGCTCACAACGGTACGGTTGAAGGGGTTGGTGTTTGCAAAGAGTGTCATTATCAGCCGATTGGCACAACAGATTCTGAAGCGGCATTTTGCCGTATTGTGTCGGAATTAAAAGAGCTGTATCCGGCTAAACCAAGTGAAAAAGAGATTTTTGATGCGGTAGTGCAAATTACCTCAAAAATTGCAGAACACGGGGTATTTAACTTTGTTTTATCCAACGGTCATTGGATGATTGCCCGTTGTACGACTAATCTGCATTACGTTTGCCGTAAAGCACCGTTTGGCAAAGCCTTGCGTGATGATGATGTATCGATTGATTTTAGTCAATATACTAAAATTACCGATAAAGTGACGATTATTACCACCCAGCCACTTACCAAAAATGAAAACTGGACCAAAATGAAAAATGGCAGTTATGTTTTCTTTAAAGACGGCGATGTGGTATATGAAATTGAAGGCACATTGCCAGAAGCAGGACACCACGTTTAACCATAAAAAACCTAGCAAATGCTAGGTTTTCTTTTTTAGTTTTCACGTTTTACAATAAAATCGGCTAACTCTTTTAATGCTGTAGTATCAAAAGGAAGCTGCTGCAAAGAATTTAAGGCTGTTTGGTAGAGATTTTCAGCTTTTTGTTTTGCTCCTTCCAACCCTAATAATTTTGGATAGGTGCTTTTATTTAAGTTTTCATCAGAACCAACGGTTTTACCAATTTTATCAGTTTCGCCAACCACATCTAAAATATCATCTTGCACTTGAAAAGCTAAACCAATGGCTTTTGCATAATTTACAAGCGGTTGTTTTATCGCTAAATTTTGCGAATTCTCGGAAAGATTAAATCCCATCATTACAGAAGAGAGAATTAACGCTCCTGTTTTGTTACGATGAATTAATTCCAATTCCTCTAAATTGACCGCTTTATTTTCCGCAATCAAATCCAAACTTTGCCCTAAGCACATTCCTTTAGCACCAGCAGCAGCTGATAATTCTCTGATTTGAGCCACTTTTTCTTTATCGGAAAGGTATGGGTCGGTTGCAATCAACTCAAAGGCAAAACTTTGCAATGCATCGCCTGCTAAAATAGCGGTGGCTTCATCAAAGGCGATATGGCAAGTTGGTTTACCTCGACGTAATTTATCATCGTCCATTGCGGGCAAATCATCGTGAACTAATGAATAGGCGTGGATAGATTCCATCGCCCCTGCACTATGATCCAATTTCTCAAGCGGCACGCCTAGCATTCTACCTGTGGCATATATTAAAAACGGGCGAACACGCTTTCCGCCTAATAAAACCGCATATTCCATTGCTTTAATTAATGGAGAATGAAAGGCTGCGTACTCAGTTAGCTTTGAAGCCAAAAAATCATTTATCCGTATTTGTTGAGTGGTAAGATCGGTCGCTAAACAATAGCTCATTTTATTGCTCTCTTATTATTCTTTTGTGTAGTCGCTCAGTTCGGCAGAATCGTTTTTATTGAGTAAAATTTGGATTCGTTGCTCTGCTTTTTGTAAGCGTTCTTGACCTTGTTGCACTAATTTAATTGCGGTTTCAAATTCATTAAGTGCCTCTTCAAGTGGCAAATCCCCAGCCTCTAAATGGGTAACGATAGCTTCTAATTCTTTGAGAGTAGTTTCAAAATCTTGGGTCGGTTTTTTTGCCATTTTTTATATTACCTGTAACGATTAAAGAACCTCAAGTTTACCGCTCAATAAAGGGATTTGCAAATTCCTTTTACTTTTTGACCGCTTGTAGTATTGTACCTAGTTTTCGAAAAGAGGATTTTCTATGCAAGTAACAGAACTCAATATTTACCCGATAAAATCCACTCAACCAACCCAAGTTTCGCAAGCCTTTGTTGAATCTAAGGGGCTAAATTTTGACCGTGAATTTATGATTACCGAATCAGATGGTAAATTTATTACCGCTCGCAAAGATTTGGAGCTATATCGTCTAACCGCTTTTCCGATTTCAACAGGGCTTGTGATTACGCATACAAGCGGTCAAAAATGTGTTGCACTTTATCAAGATTTCCTTGAAGAACAATCAAGCGAAGTATGGGGAACTCATTTTAATTCTAAGGTAGCAGATAAGCGTGTTAATCAATGGCTAAGTGAAATTTTAGGTAGAGAAGTGCAACTTCGTTGGTTGGGTAACCAAAGCCAACGTGTTGTCGAAAATTTTGCAGAAAACCTGCTTAGTTTTGCAGATAGCAACCCTGTTACGTTGATGTCATTAAAATCCCTTGAACAAGTGCAAGAATGGTCACCCATTCCTATCGAAATGGCTCGTTTTCGCCCAAATATTGTGATCGATGGCAATATCGCCTTTGAAGAAGAAAGCTGGGAACAAATTCAAATTGGTGAAGTCTTATTTCGCAAGTCAGCCCTTTGTACTCGATGTGTGCTGATTACCCGCAATTTATCTACGTTAGAATTAGACCCTCAAGCAGAGCCTTTCCGAACGTTGAAACAAAAGCATACAAATGATAAGGGAAAGCCTGTTTTCGGCATTCACCTTGTGCCACAAAGCAGCGGTGTGATTAGAGTAGGAGATAAGATTACCGTTAAATCTTAAGTATAAAAAAGCCCTTTCTACTGTAAAAGAAAGGGCTGGTAAATCTACTTTAAGAAGAGTGCTGCCGCACCTCGTGTACCACCTGAATCACCGTGAATGGCTTTTTTAATAACAGGCACTTTCGCTGAACGCATTAAATGTTTTGGCAGAGCTTTTGGCAGAGCATCGTAAATGTAATCGAAGTTTGATAAGCCACCGCCAAATACAATCATGTCTGGGTCTAAAATTGTAACCAGATTACTAATGCTAATTGCCATTAGCTCAATATATTTCTTGACAAATTCGACCACTTTCTGATCGTTATTGTAGAAACGTTCAATGATCTCTTTCGCAGAGATTTTCTCGCCCACTAAATCATTAAAAAGTAGCTCAAAGCCACGACCAGAAATATAAGTATCTAAGCAAGCCTGATTACCACAACCACATTCGTAAATTGGTGCTTTATCCCAACCTAATAATTTTAGTGCGTGATAATTTAGCTGGATATGCCCAACCTCGCCAGCCATACCAATTCTGCCTGAGTGAACTTTGCCATCAAACACAATGCCGCCACCAAAGCCTGTGCCGATAATTAAGCCAAGCACTGTTGAGAAAGATTGGTTATTTGCGTCCCAAGCTTCAGAAAGGGCAAAACAGTTAGCATCGTTTTCAGCACGCACTTCACGCCCTAAGTATTCGGCTAAATCTTTTAGAATAGTTTTACCGTCAGCTACTCGGATATTGGTAATTTCCGCAATGCCTGTTTCACGGTTTACAAAGCCAGGAATGCCTAAGCCGACAGTCCCTTTTTCGCCAAATTTTGCATCAGCAGTATCAACCAATGTCTTAATCGCTGTCAGCCAATCTTGATAATGGGTTTGTGGGGTTGGCACTCGTTCACTATGTAATTTTTCTAATTTCTCATTAAAAGCGGCTAATTCAATTTTTGTACCGCCAACATCTAAGCCGTAATAAATTGCCATAATTATGTTCTCTTATGAAATAAATTAAATGGGTTCTTCTTTTCCAACCAAGGTACAAACCAGACAAAGAGTGCTAAGTTTGTTACAAAGGCGAGTAAGCTACTAATAAATAAATCAATCGGGTAGTGCATACCTAATCTTAAACGGCTAACTAACATTAATGCCGCCCATACAACTGCAAAAATATGAGCAAAAATGACCGCTTGTCCTCGCATATTCAGGCAGAAACCAATCACTAAAAGCAACCAAGAAACGGCAAAGATGGTATGACCTGATGGGAAAGAGTAGCCTACTTCTTTCGCCTGATGAATTGTTACAAAGTTTTGTTGTGTACCGATTTTTTCATTAACGGCTAAGCCTCTTTGTTCACGGGTTAACTTATAGAAATCAACGGATTTATCCTCAAAAAGTGCAGACACAAAAGGCCTAGGCTCTTGGAAGGTTGATTTCATTGCGGTTTTGATCGCTTGAGTTGCCACCATTGAAGCCACACAAACGGTAATCACAAAAAACAATGAATAACGCTTTCTGACTACCCACGCTAACAATAAGGTAAAAATCACACAAGTAGCGATGGCATAAGGCACAGAGCCTGTTTCAGTAATCAAAAATAAAAAGTAGTCAAAACCATATTCAGGGTATTGAATGGCTAAAGACCACTGCCAGTTTGCAAGCCAAGTAACAACTGGAATTAGTAACATCGCCAGCGTATAAAGAGAGAATTTTTTAAACATAAGAGTTCCGTTAAAAAACCGCTTGAAAAACAAGCGGTTATGTTTTTGAAAAATTTTGCAAATTTAGATAGTTTTAGTCGCTTTTGGTAAAGTGATTTTCTTCTCTTCGCTTTGGCGGTAAAGCACTAGAATATGCCCGATGGTTTGCACTTCGGCAGCCTTTGTTTCACGCAAAATCGCATCAATAATGAGTTGTTTCGTTTCACGATCTGCACCTGCTACCTTTACTTTAATCAGTTCGTGGTGTTCTAATGCGTTATCGATTTCAGCTAGAACACCTTCGGTTAAGCCGTTACCGCCTAGCATTACAACAGGGCTTAAATGGTGTGCTAAACCTTTTAAATATTGCTTTTGTTTGGTTGTTAATTTAATTGACATTCTTTTATCCATTCATTTGGTTGTAAAATAAAATTTGGCGTAGAAAATAGCACAAAACCGCTCATTTTTAAAGTAAAATGAATGAATTACCGCAATAACAAAAAAGGACAGATTATGCCAACATTAAGTGTTGCAATGATTGTAAAAAACGAAGCTCAAGATTTGGCAGAGTGCTTAGACACCGTAAAAGGCTGGATTGATGAAATTGTGATTTTAGATAGCGGCAGTACAGATGAAACAGCACAAATTGCCGCAGCCTATAACGCAAAATTTTATACCAATACCGATTGGCAAGGTTTTGGTAAACAACGCCAGCTTGCTCAACAATATGTAACAAGCGATTATGTGCTTTGGCTTGATGCCGATGAGCGAGTAACCGAAGAACTAAAGCAATCCATTTTACAAGCGGTCGAAAAAGACGAAAAAAATACGGTTTACAAAATTAGTCGCTTAAGTGAAGTCTTTGGCAAGCAAATTCGTCATTCGGGTTGGTATCCTGATTATGTGGTGAGATTATATAGAACGGATTTTGCTAAATATGGCGATGAATTAGTTCACGAAAAAGTCCATTATCCGAAAGAGGCAATCATCAAGAAACTACAAGGTGATTTATTGCATTTTACCTACAAAGATATTCATCATTATTTAGTGAAATCTGCAAGCTATGCTAAAGCGTGGGCGGTTCAACGAGCGAATGCAGGGAAAACCGCTTCTTTGTTTGATGGCGTCACACACGCTATTGGCTGTTTTGTGAAAATGTATCTGCTAAAAACAGGTTTTTTAGATGGGAAACAGGGCTTTTTATTGGCTGTACTTTCCGCACATTCTACTTTTGTAAAATATGCGGATTTGTGGAATCGTACAAGAAAAGCGTAATTTTGCTTGGTTAAATCCCCTCTGACTCAAAGAAAGAGGGGATTTATGATCTAAGCCCAGATTTTCCTTATAAAGGGAACAATAGTTTCCAGTGTGTTAGGGATTGAAATTAAGGTTAAATTCATCTGCGAGGCTTTATCAGATGGTGGGCAGAATGCAATGTGCTTATCAATATCATTAATCGGTTTCCAACGGCGAGGAATCGCAGAAAGACGGCTTGGGTAAAACCCAATCGTTGGAATATTCAATGCACCGCTAATATGCAGTGGCCCCGTTGAGCCTGCGATAAACAGATCAGCACAAGCAAGCGAGCGAGAGAAATCTTGCAACCCGTCATTTTTATCATACGCCACCACATTTTGATGATTTACTTTTTCAGCTAAAGCATTTGCTTTTTCACTCTCGCCTTTTCCTGCCGTTAAAATCACATAGCAATCAAACTCCGCCAAAATACCTTGAATTAAATCAGCATATTGCTCAAGGGATAAATTATTGGCAGACCCACCTGTGGAGCTATGTACAAACAGCCATTTTTTAGCACTAGTAATATTTAGTTGCTCGTATAATTTTGCTTTTTGCGTTTGAATAGTTTTTTCATCAAATGTTAAATAAGGCGTACTAGGCTCTACAATGTTAGTTTTATGTTTAGTTAAAAAAGCACGAGCTAAATCTAAATTATATTCTGATTCCGCTTTCGCTGATTGAGAACGGCGTTGAGTTAAGCGGTGGTTATATAAAAATTGGAATAACTTCGTTGCTGGAGCTAGACGATGCTTAATGCCACTTTGCCAAGTCAGTTTTGCATTGTACCAATCTGATACAAAACAAATTACTGCATCAAACTGCTCATTTTTAACCGTTTGTAAAATACGATTGAACTCATTTTTATCTTTCTTATCTGGTGTATCAATAATTACCTTATCAATAGAAGGACAAAGCTCTGCAAGTGGGGCGGTATAACTTGGCACAAGTGCAGTTATTTCCACTTCGGGCAATGATTGCTTCAACATTGCAAATGCGGGAAAACAGACCATAAAATCGCCGATTTTGTCATTTCGGATCACAAGTAGTTTTTTCATTTTGATTTCTCTAGTTCAAACAGTTGAATAAATTATACCTTTTTTATAGGTGATTTTTGAATGAATTGATTTTTCCAAATTATTGCTTAATCAACGGATACGGGTTTATCGCTCCACTTGGGGTATAAATACCATAATGTAAATGAGGCGGAGTGCCTTTAGCATTACCGCTGTCGCCTACTGTGCCGATGATTTCGCCTTGTTCAATCCATTGATGACGAGAAATATTGCCATAATCTTCTAAATGGGCGTAATAATGCACGGTTCTGCCTGTCATTATTGAAACTACTTTACCGCCTAATTTGTTTGTACTAATTCTTACTACTAGTCCGCTCGTGGTACTACGAATTGGTGTTCCTCTCGGGGCAAAAATATCTACGCCTTCGTGCTTACGCCCGCCACTTCTGGGGCTATGCCAACTATCAATGAAACGTTGCCCTGCAACAGGGTTTGGCAAACTTTTTTCAGTTGGAATGCCTTGCTGTAATGTGGGTATCCATCGCAAATAATCATAGAGATAAGGAATTTTGAAGTGTTCAATACTGATAAAAACCATAAAAATCACGATAATCCCTATTAAGCATTTTTTAAACATATTGTTCTCTTAAAAAAATTAATATAACAAGCGGTTGTTTTTACTCGCTACTTCGGAACCATTGGCAAAGCCAACGTTTAAACGCAAGGCGTTTGTTACGGAAAATTTGCAAATCGTATGCACAAATTTTAGATGAAATTTTAACGGTTTTCAGCTAGAATATATGCCTTGAACGCATACGAAAGCGTTTGCGTTTAATTGTTTTTACTTTCAAAATGTATAGGAATTCGTATGTCAGCAACAATTTTAGAAGCTTTACCTTTAGGTCAGAAAGTTGGTATCGCATTTTCAGGCGGTTTAGATACTTCAGCAGCACTTTTATGGATGCGTAAAAAAGGGGCAGTGCCTTATGCTTACACCGCAAATTTAGGTCAGCCAGATGAAGATGACTATAATGCAATTCCGAAAAAAGCAATGGAATATGGTGCGGAAAATGCTCGTTTAATTGATTGCCGCCAACAATTAGCCCACGAAGGGATTGCAGCTATTCAATGTGGTGCATTCCATATTTCAACAGGTGGCATTCCTTATTTCAATACAACTCCGCTTGGTCGAGCGGTAACGGGTACAATGCTTGTTGCAGCAATGAAAGAAGATGATGTAAACATTTGGGGTGATGGTTCAACCTTTAAAGGTAATGATATTGAGCGTTTCTACCGTTACGGTTTATTAACTAACCCAAAATTAAAAATCTATAAACCGTGGTTAGACCAACTTTTCATTGATGAGCTTGGCGGTCGTTTAGAAATGTCAAAATTCTTAATTGAGAACGGCTTTGATTATAAAATGTCTGTTGAAAAAGCCTACTCAACCGACTCAAATATGCTAGGTGCAACGCACGAAGCGAAAGATTTAGAAGAATTAAGCACAGGAATGAAGATTGTTAAGCCAATTATGGGCGTAGCATTCTGGGACGAATCAGTTGAAATCAAACCAGAAACGGTTTCTGTTACCTTTGAAGAAGGTGTACCTGTTGCATTAAACGGTAAACGTATTGATGATGCAGTAGAGCTTATTATGGAAGCTAACCGTATCGGTGGCAGACACGGTTTAGGTATGTCAGATCAAATTGAAAACCGCATTATTGAAGCGAAATCTCGTGGTATTTATGAAGCACCGGGAATGGCGTTATTACACATCGCTTACGAGCGTTTAGTAACAGGTATTCATAACGAAGATACGATTGAACAATACCGCATCAACGGTTTACGTTTAGGTCGCTTATTATATCAAGGTCGTTGGTTTGACCCACAAGCCTTAATGCTACGTGAAACGGCTCAACGTTGGGTGGCAAAAGCGATCACAGGCACTGTAACCCTTGAGTTACGTCGTGGTAATGACTTCACTATTCTGAACACAGAATCGCCAAACTTAACTTACGAAGCAGAACGTTTAAGTATGGAAAAAGTGGAAGAGGCACCATTTACGCCAGCAGATCGTATCGGTCAATTAACAATGCGTAACTTGGATATTGTGGATACACGAGGCAAATTAGCAGTGTACACCGATGCTGGTTTATTAGCGGCTAACAATAGCGTAATTCCGCAATTAGGGAAAAATAGTTAGGTAAAAATAATACTTATATGAGTAGCACAGCCCCAAAGTTAAGGCTTTGGGGCTTTTGTTTTCAAAGATAAATACGATGAAACTAGTTGAAATTTTTACAGATGGTTCTTGTTTAGGCAATCCCGGTAAAGGGGGGATTGGCATTTTACTTCGCTATAACGGACACGAGAAAACCGTCAGCAAAGGTTATTTCCAAACCACCAATAACCGAATGGAATTGCGTGCCGTCATTGAGGCATTATCAATGCTGAAAGAGCCTTGCAAAGTGCAACTGAATAGTGATAGCCAATATATGAAAAATGGCATTCAGAAATGGATTTTTAATTGGAAAAAAAATGACTGGAAAACCAGTGATAAGAAACCCGTTAAAAATAAAGACTTATGGATTGCGTTAGATAAAGAAATTCAACGCCATCAAATTGAATGGGCTTGGGTGAAAGGGCATTCAGGGCATCGTGAAAATGAAATTTGTGATGAGCTTGCGAAAAACGGGGCAAATAATCCGACTTTAGATGATGTCGGCTATATTGTAGAATAGGCATTTTTTACAAGCGGTTATATTTACTTGCTACGCTAGCTCCTTCGGAGCCGTTGGCAAAGCCAATGTTCAAACGCAAAGCGTTTGTTACGAAGAATTTGCAATCTGCAAAATTTTCAAAAAATCTTACCGCTTATTATTTTGCGTAGATTATCATCTTTTAACAAAATAGGGCTACGCAAACGTTTTCTTTTTTTGTAGAATAGCAGGGCTTAAGCTCTTAAGGTTTTTTATGGTTGATTTAATTGTTATCGGAATCATTGCTTTTTCTGTATTGGTAAGTTTATGGCGAGGGTTTACTAATGAGGCGTTATCGCTATTGGGGTGGGTAATTGCTTTTTTTGTGGCAAGCTCGTTTTACCCTTATCTAAGTGGCTATTTCACGCAGATAAACTCAGTTTACCTGCAAAATTCAGAATTTTTACGCAATGGCTTAGCAGCAGCTATTTTATTCGTTTTAACCTTAATTGTATGTGGCGTAATTAACGGTTTATTAGGCAAGGTGATTGACTTAAGTGGTTTGTCTGTTACCGACCGTATTTTAGGTGGTGCTTTTGGGGCATTACGCGGCATTTTAATTGTTTCGGCAATTTTATTTTTCTTAGATACCTTTACGCAAGCAAGCCAAACGGAATTATGGAAATCATCGTTATTAATTCCACATTTTGACTTTATTGTGAAATGGTTTTTTGAACAGTTACAAACAAATTCTACTTTTCTAAACTCGACTAAATAAAGAGGTTTTTCTATATGTGCGGCATTGTCGGTATTATTGGGAACTCGCCGGTTAATCAGGCGATTTATGATGGTTTAACATTACTTCAACACCGAGGACAAGATGCCGCAGGTATCGTTACCATAGATGACGAAAATCGTTTCCGCTTACGTAAGGCAAATGGCTTAGTAAGCGATGTATTCCAACAAGAACATATGTTGCGTTTACAAGGTAATGTGGGCATCGGACACGTTCGTTACCCAACGGCGGGTAGCTCAAGTGTATCAGAAGCGCAACCTTTCTATGTAAATTCGCCGTTTGGTATTACGCTTGTGCATAATGGCAATTTAACCAATAATGCGGAACTTAAAGAGCGTTTGTTTAATGAAGCTCGCCGTCACGTTAATACCAATTCAGATTCTGAATCTCTGCTTAATATTTTTGCTTATTTCTTAGATCTTTATTCAACTCAACATTTAAGCCCAGAAAATATTTTTGAAACGGTACGCAAAACCAATAATAGCATTCATGGGGCTTATGCCTGTATTGCAATGATTATCGGACATGGTATGGTTGCATTTCGTGATCCTTTCGGCATTCGTCCACTTGTATTAGGTAAACGTGAAGTTGAAGGCAAAACCGAATATATGTTTGCTTCAGAAAGTGTTGCATTAGATGTAGTAGGATTTGATTTCGTGCGAGATGTGTTACCGGGGGAAGCCATCTATATTACTTTTGATGGTGAATTACACTCCCAAATTTGTGCCGATAACCCCAAATTAAATCCTTGTATTTTTGAGTACGTTTACTTTGCCCGCCCTGATTCTGTGATTGATGGTGTTTCTGTTTATGCAGCTCGTGTGCATATGGGAGAGCTATTAGGCGAAAAAATCAAACGTGAGTGGGGGCGTATTGTTGATGATATTGATGTGGTTATCCCAATTCCAGAAACTTCAAACGATATTGCGGTGCGTATTGCAAATGTACTTTATAAGCCGTATAGACAAGGTTTTGTGAAAAACCGCTATGTAGCTCGCACCTTTATTATGCCAGGTCAAGCACAGCGTAAAAGCTCAGTTCGCCGTAAGCTCAATGCGATTGCCTCTGAGTTTAAAGGTAAAAGTGTGTTGTTAGTTGATGACTCTATTGTTCGAGGCACGACTTCTGAGCAGATTGTAGAAATGGCAAGAGCCGCTGGGGCAAAACGTGTTTATTTTGCATCAGCAGCTCCGGAAATTCGCTACCCAAATGTGTATGGCATTGATATGCCGACTTGTGAAGAATTAGTAGCTTATGATCGCTCGGTAGAAGAAGTAGCAGATATGATTGGCGTCGATAAACTGATTTTCCAGGATTTAGACGCACTTTATAAATCAATTCAAATAGAAAATCCAACCATTCACAATTTTGATGATTCCGTCTTTACGGGCGAATACATCACAGGCGATGTGGATAAATGCTATTTAGATGCGATTGCGAAATCTCGCAACGATAAAGCTAAGGTAAAAGCGGCAAAACAAGCTACAAACTTGGAAATCCATAATGAAAGATAAAAAAACTCGCAGCCTAAGCTGCGAGTTTTTTTGGAATTAGACAAAATAGCTGCTAACCTTATTTGCAGAAAAGCCAAACTTGATCTGGTAATTAGTTCTAAAAAATCAGAGTTTCTTTAAGCAAAGAAGAATTTGAAATGGTGCCTGAGGTCGGACTCGAACCGACACGGTTATTCACCAACGGATTTTGAATCCGTCATGTCTACCAATTTCATCACTCAGGCTAGGAGTGCTTTTTACTCAATTGCCTGTATGTCCTATTTAGTTTATACATAAGATTTTGATCCGCTGCGTCTACCAATTTAGCCACACTAGCTTAATTTTGTGAGATTATAGAAAAATATGACCGCTTGTGCAAGCGTAAAAAACACCTAAAAAATTGGTTGATTTAAAATTCAGCATTCGATTCATTTTTACAAAAATAGTTATACACATCATCTGTGGATAAGTAAGTGAACAACCCTGTTTATAAATATTTAACCTACTGATTTTTATATAATTAATTTTTAAAATTGGTAACGTTCAAAAAATCCCCTACAAAAAATCCACTACTTGACTTCTTATTTTTCCTGTTTTTAGTTGGGTAATAATGATCTCTCCTGCCTTGATATCACTGCTTGAAGTGAGCATTTTTCCCTCTTCTGTTTGTGTGATTGAGTAGCCACGAGTGAGGATTTTCAATGGGCTTAGCCCTTCCAATTTAGTACAGAGTTCTTGGAAATATTGTAGCTCTTTAAGCATTGTTTTTTCGATTGCATAATTTAAGCGTTGAGAAAATTTTGCCAACACTGTTTGTTGTTGATTTACTTGGTAGGGAAGTGGGTTTCGCTCAAAACGCTGAATAACATTTTTCCATTGCTGTTGTTTTTTATTAAGTTTTTGCACTATTTGCCTGTGTAGTCTTTGTTCAATTTGAGCTAATCGTTGGCATTGGCGTTCTATCTGCTTTTGTGGGTGTTGGTTGGTTAAGCGTAAATTGAGTTCTTTCGTTTGCTGGGCTTTCTTAGAAAGTAATTTATAGATAGCCTGTTCGAGCCTATATTCAATATAGTCAAACTTTTGTTGGCGAGCTTGAATATGCTTCATTGGGTGTTGAGGATTTAGGCGTAAATTCAGCTGTTGGAAGCGAGTTATTTTTGCAGTCCAAAGTCTGTCAAAAGCTAAATTGACTTTATCAAATTGATGTTGTAATTGGCGTTTTAGCTCGTTTTGATCACGGCTAACCAATTCTGCCGCAGCCGAAGGGGTTGGCGCTCGCAAATCGGCAACAAAATCGGCAATGGTTACATCGGTTTCGTGCCCAACCGCACTGATAATCGGAATGTTGGAACGGTAAATCGCATAAGCCACAGCTTCTTCGTTAAAGCACCATAAATCCCCTAATGAGCCACCACCACGCCCAACAATCAGCACATCACATTCATTACGGTGATTGGCAAGTTCTATAGTATTCACAATATCTTTTGTGGCTTCTTTTCCTTGCACTAAGGTTGGGTAAATCATCACTTCTAAACTCGGATCTCGGCGTTGTAAAATATGCAGAATATCTTGTAATGCCGCCCCACTAGATGAAGTAATAATTCCAACCCGTTTTACAAATGGTGGAATAGGCTTCTTATACTCTTGAGCAAATAGCCCTTGAGAGGCTAATTTCATTTTAAGCTCTTCAAATTGTTGTTGTAGCAAACCTTCTCCCGCTGGTTGCATACTTTCAATAATAAGCTGATAATCGCCTCTTGGTTCATACAAGGTTACACTTGCCCGAACTAAAACCTGCATACCATTTTGCGGACGAAAATTCACTCTCGCATTTTTCATCTTGAACATCGCTGCACGCACTTGGGCTTTGTCATCTTTTAAGGTGAGATACCAATGCCCTGAGACGGGTTGACTGAAATTAGAAATTTCGCCTGTGAGCCAAACTTGATTGAGCTCCATTTCAAGCAGATTGCGAACAGAATAATTTAGTTGGGTAACAGTTAAGATATTGCACATAATTCAAGAAGAAAATAAAGAAATTGATTTTAGTGTAGCGAGAAATCAAGGATAGAGGAAGTATTTGTCAGAAACAAGCGGTCATTTTTTGAGAATTTTTTGCAAATTGCGAATAGCCAGATAAAGAAAAACCCTCGATAAAATCAAGGGTTTGAAATTTGGTTGCGGGGGCCGGATTTGAACCAACGACCTTCGGGTTATGAGCCCGACGAGCTACCAAGCTGCTCCACCCCGCGTCTGATGTGTATATAATATATCAATTTGGCATAATGACAAGTGAAATTATAAAAAATCATTCTAAGTGATTTAATTTAAAACAGTAATAGTATAAAAATTCGTTTGCTGTGTTAAAAAACAAACAAACTATATTCTTGTTTTATTTAAATAGCATTTTTGCTATGCTTCATCTTTTACATTTTATTAACGATGAAAGGATTTTCGATGAATTGGAAAGCATATAAAAAATCAATCGCTGCTACAACGGTGGCTTTAGTTGCCGGTATTTTGGTTGGTTGTTCTTCTACACCGAGTAAAAAGAGTGGCTCAACCTCTTATGATGCCGATAAGGCAAAATTTGGAGCGAAATATAGTGGTCGTCAATTTATGCCTTATGGTACACATTTTCAGAGTGGTCGTTTAAGTTTAAATGCTGCTCCTGTGAATCAGAACGATTTTTTACAACAGCTGTCTAATGTCAGAACTTATAGTAGTCGCTTAGCGAATACACACGCATTGTCTTATGGTAAAGTCAGCCGTTGGATTGCATCAGGTGCAAATATTAATGATCTTGCTCAATATGGAATCAGTACACGTTTAATGCGTGGCGAAGATGGTTATCAAAATGTATTAGTGACAGGTTATTATTCGCCTGTAATTAAAGCTCGCCGCACGCCACAGGGGCAATTCCAACACCCTATTTATGCAATGCCATCGAACAAACGTTTTTCTCGTGCAGAAATTTATGCAGGAGCATTGCGTGGTCAAGGTTTAGAACTCGCTTATAGTAATTCGATGCTCGATAACTTCTTATTAGGCGTGCAAGGCAGTGGCTATGTCGATTTTGGCGATGGCAACCTAAACTATTTTGCTTATGCAGGGCAAAACGGCTTTAAATATGCAAGTGTTGGGCGTTTATTAGTTGAAGATGGCGAAATTCCGAAAGAGAAAATGTCTGTTCAAGCCATTCGTGAATGGGGAGCTCGTAACCCTAGTCGTGTTCAAGGCTTGTTAGAGCGTAATCCATCTTATGTGTTCTTCCAAAACGATCCTTATGGCAAAGTAAAAGGTTCTGCAGGTGTGCCGTTAATTCCATTAGCTTCTGTGGCATCAGATCGTAGTATTGTACCTTCTGGTAGTGTGTTGTTGGTTGAAATGCCATTGATTGATAACAATGGTAACTGGACTGGCAGACACGAGATGCGTTTAATGGTTGCCCTTGATGTAGGTGGTGCAGTGAAAGGTCATCACTTCGATTTATATCAAGGCATTGGCGATAAAGCAGGACACGTTGCAGGTTTAATGAAGCACTACGGACGTGTTTGGGTTCTCAACTAATTTAAGCTGATAATATGTTAAAAAAAGCGTTAATAGCTCTCTTATTTAGTTAGTCTTTTACATTTGCAAATAATTCGGAAAATTCGCCCGCTTCTAACGAGCCGAAATATAAAATTTCCGAATTAGACGTTAAGATTTTAGTCCGTCAGCTAAATAATATTGAACAATGTATCTATCCTGCTCTAGCGAAGCCTGATTATCAGAAGATTTATGCCAACTGGAACATGGCTGAGCATTTAACAATGCAATATTTTGAGCAGCAAGTATTAAATGAGTTATTGGGGCGAGAAAATTTTCTTACGATGCAAAATGATAAAGCCTCAATGGAATATTTTCACCAGCAACATCATAAGTTCAATCATCAAGAGGCAAACGTAGATCAAGAGAAGTGTAATGCTTTTAAACCGACTTATCGAGAAATATACCAGCGTATGTAAAATGCCTTAGCAGAACAGCAGAGGAAAAAGCAATAACAAAAAACAGGCATAGTAGTAACTATTATGCCTATTTTGTTATAGGGGCTATCAGCCCCCTTCAGGAAGCATTATTTAGATAAAAAAATGACGATATTTTACTAGTTCTTCTTTAGTTAAACTAAACACACCCAACCCACCATTTTCAAATTCCAGCCAATTAAACGGCACACTTGGGAATTGTTCAATTAAATGCACCATACTATTGCCTACCTCGCACACTAATACGCCATTATCATTCAAATAATCGGCGGCTTGAGCTAGAATTCGTTTGGTTAAATCTAAGCCATCTTTGCCAGAACCGAGTGCTAATTCAGGCTCGTGATGAAACTCTTGTGGCATATCGCCTAAATCTTCTTCGTCCACATAAGGCGGATTCGTTACGATTAAATCATATTTATCTTGCGGAATATCGTTAAAGAGATCAGAGTTGATCGGGAAAACTCGGTGCGATACTTGATGACGTTCAATATTAATTTGAGCCACATCTAACGCATCAAGTGAAAGATCAACCGCATCAACTTCTGCTTCAGGAAAACGTTCTGCACAAGCAATGGCAATACAACCGCTGCCTGTACACATATCTAAAATGCGGCAAGGTTCGTTTTTAATAATACCTTTAAAGCCTTTTTTAATTAGCTCACCGATTGGTGAACGTGGCACTATTACTCGCTCGTCCACATAATATTCGCTGCCACAGAACCACGCTGAATGCGTTAAATAAGCCACAGGTTTGCGAGAGCCTAAACGCTCGCAAATTAAATGAATAACCCGCTCTTTTTCCGCTCGGGTTAATCGGGAAGAGTAAAGTGCTTCCGGTACGTCAAAAGGCAGATAAAGCCCTGCTAACACCAATTGTTGAGCTTCGTCCCAAGCGTTATCATAGCCGTGTCCGTAGTAAAGATCAGAAGCATTGAAATAGCTATACGCCCAACGCATCATATCTTGAATAGTGGATAGATCATTTACAACAGGAAGAGCGGCAATTTCATCAAGGAGTTCGATATTATATTTAAACATTTTAAGTGCCTTTTACATAATTATAGAATTGCTGTTTTATACCATATTTTGCTTTGTGTTAGAATGTAAAAATCAATAAGAAGGAAAAGATTATGTCAGAGAAGATGTTAGAAGATGAATTTGCCTTATTTAGAGAGGCAACAAAAGGCACGAAAAAGATTGAGCAGAATACTTATGTCGCAAAATCAGAACCTCGTAAAAAATTACAGGAATTGCGGGAATTAAAAGAAAAAGCAGATATTGAGTTCTATTTTTCTGATGAAT
This sequence comes from Mannheimia kashgarensis, assembly GCF_041807705.1. Lineage (NCBI taxonomy): Bacteria > Pseudomonadati > Pseudomonadota > Gammaproteobacteria > Pasteurellales > Pasteurellaceae > Mannheimia > Mannheimia kashgarensis. The sequence goes on along the minus strand of NZ_JBGTYY010000004.1, from coordinate 74,562 downwards.
ACGAGCCTTTGCTCAAAGAAGAAAATGAAAAAGTGAAATATCTACGTGAAGATGTTGATCCTTACATTTTAAAGCAGCTCAGACGGGGCGATTTTCAGCCAGAACTATTTTTGGATCTGCACGGTTTAACCAGAGAAAAAGCAAAGAAAGAGTTAGCCGCATTAATTCTAGCGTGTGAGCGTGAAAAAGTATTTTGTGCCAGCATTATGACAGGCTTTGGTACTCGAACGCTGAAAGATCAGATCCCTCGCTGGTTGGTTCAACACCCGAAAATTATGGCTTTATACCAAGCTCCAAAAGAGTGGGGTGGCGATGCGGCTATTCTGATTTTAGTTGAGCAACCCGAAAACCCTGAGAAAATGTTTGGGCGTTAAAATTAGAAAATTGCAAGTTTTGAGTAAAAAAGACCGCTTGTTATTGTTTTGTAAGTTTTTAAGGAGAAACAATGTCAGAACAAACTTTTCAACAACTCACAGCATTATTAGATTCACATCAGGCTCGTTATCGAGTGGTGGAGCATTCTTCTGCTGGGAAATCGGAAGAAGTGGCGAAAATTCGTGGCACGGAGCTAGGGCAAGGGGCAAAGGCATTAGTCTGTAAAGTAAAAGGAAATGGCATTAAACAGGCGGTGTTGGCAATATTACCTGCAGATTACCAAGCAGATTTAAGCAAAATTGCCGAACATCTTGGCGGAGCGAGAGCCTCGCTTGCAAGCCCTGCGGAAGTGGCAGAATTGACCGACTGTGTATTTGGGGCAATTCCGCCGTTTAGTTTTCATTCCGATTTATTGTTAGTGGCTGAGCCAAGTTTATTTGAACGCTATGATGAATTAGCCTTTAATGCAGGTACGTTGGAACGTTCCATTATTTTGAATACGGAAGATTACCAACGTATTGTCAATCCAACCTTAGTGAACTTTGCCAAAGATTAGGCATAAGTTGAAACTAAGGGGCAAAAAAATCAACAATTTTGCCGATAGAAATATCCATTAATTTCGGGTTAGAAAAGGCGTGATCAGCCCCCTCAATCGGAATAAGCTCAATCACATTATTATCGGCAAATTGTTGTGATGTGCTTAATGCCACCATTTCATCTTCCGTGCCGTGTAAAATTAACATTTGATCGGCATAGTCTAAGTAATCGTTTTGGGTAATATCCGCTTCGGCTAGTTCATCGAAAAAGGATTGGCTGATTTTCATTTGGCGGTCGAAGCCCCATAAAATTTCTCTCCCTTTAGCTAATTTCTGCCGTTCTTCTTCAGACATTCGGTTCATTAATGAGTGATAAATTTGTAGCGCAGGGGCTCGAAACGCTATTTTCTGAAACGGATTGCCTTTTTCATTTATATATTTCAGCGTTAAATAGCCACCGAAACTTGTGCCGTAAGCGTAGATATTTTTGGTTTTCAAGGTGGTTTTAACATACTGAATGACTAATTCAAGATAGGTTTGGCATTCAGCAACGGAAAGTTTTTTACGAGCATCATTGCCGTGGCAAGGGAAATCAAAGGCAAGAGCCGCATAGCCTTTATATTTTGAGGTTAAACGCTCGCCAAATTTAGTGTTTGATTTTAAATCTTTTGACGAACCGAAACCGTGCAGAATCAGCACCACATTTTCAATATTGTGAAGATCTTTTTCATAAAAAAGCTTACAGCGAATGCTAAAACCTTGTTCGTTAATATCAAAGAGCTTTTCCATTTTATTCAATCTCATACAGCTTGTGTGAAATTATTCTAGCATTTTTCTGTTACAAGCGGTCGGATCTCTCTACTTTTTTGCAAATTTTCAGCAAAATTTAACCGCTTGCTACTAGCGAAATGTTCATCATATTTATAGAATAAGGCGTTCATTTTTAAAAGGAGAGAACAAAAAATGTTACAACTGATTTTAGCTATTTTATGTAGTGTAACTGTTGGGGTGTTGATTAAAATTGCACGCCAAAAAGGTATTCGTATCGATCAAAGCATTGCGGTAAACTACATTGTAACCACATCAATGACGTTTTTATTACTCAAGCCTGATTTTCAGGGGCAATCTATTACCGATATTATTGCTAACAACCCATCGTCCTATATTTTTGTGATTTTAAGCATCACGCTCCCGACTATTTTCTTAGTGCAAGCAAAAGCATTGGAATTTGCAGGCATTATCCGAACCGATGCGGCACAGCGTTTGTCATTATTCCTCCCAATTTTGGCGGCATTTACCATTTTTGGCGAACAAGTAACAAGCAATAAACTGATCGCTCTGTTATTGGCTTTTGCGGCATTAGGTTGTTTATTGTGGAAAGGCAATCAGGGTATGGAAAAGGGCGGCAAGATTGCGATTATCAGCCTTGCGCTTGTTTGGATTGGTTACGGCGTAAACGATATTTTATTCAAACAGATGGCAAAAACAGGCTCAGCATTCCCAGTTACCTTAGCCATTGCTTTTATTGGGGCAGGCTGTTTTATGTTTATCTATTTACTGCTAAAACGCACACAATGGCATATTCCAAGCGTATTAACTGGCTTGTTATTAGGTGTGCTGAATTTCGGTAATATTTTATTCTACATTCAAGCCCACCAAGCAATGAAAGATGACCCAACCTTAGTTTTCACTGGAATGAACTTAGGGGTAATCTGCTTAGGCACATTTGTTGGGGCGTTCTTCTTTAAAGAGAAAATCCACAAAGTGAACTATTTAGGTGTGGCGATAGCGATTGTAGCGATTATTTGCTTGTTTTATTGGCGGTAAATTTTATTGGGGGCGAACTAAGGTTCGCCCTTAATTTTAGCTAAAAATAATTGTAAAATTCTGAACAAATTTGACCGCTTGTAAGTCTTATAGGCATATATTCCAAAAAGGAACAAATAATGAAACTGAAAGCCTTATCAATATGTATCTTATCTAGTATTTTTACAGCCCAAACCTTTGCAAATACTGCGGAAAAGCCATCAGAGTCTCTCCCTTTTTTTAATAAAACTGAAACGGGTTATGATCTGAATTTTAACGCTCAAAACTACCATCCTGTTGAAGCAGAAGTAAATAGCGAGAAAATCCAATTCCGAGCTTTTGAACGAATTGTTTATGTGAGTAAGCCCATTGATCCTGAATATCAAACAATCAATATTTATGTGCCTGAAGCCTATTATAACGAGGGCGAGATCAACGGCTATAACGCGGCTACTGCCCCTATTTTCTTGCCAAATTCGGTAGGTGGTTATATGCCGGCTAAAGCTGCGAGCTATGATAAAAAAGGGCGTGATGGTTCACCAAGTGCGATTTTGGTTGCCTTGTCTAAAGGCTATGTGGTGGCTAGTGTTGGGGCAAGAGGTCGTACATTACAAAAAGAGGGGAAATTTATCGGCAAAGCCCCTGCTGCGATTATCGATTTAAAATCAGCTGTGCGTTATTTGCACGCAAATGATGAAACAATGCCGGGTGATGCGAATAAAATTATCTCAAACGGCACTAGTGCAGGAGGGGCATTATCTGCCTTGCTAGGGGCTTCAGCCGATCATTTTGATTATGAGCCTTATTTCAACGAAATTGGGGCATTGAAAGCAAGTGATAAAATCTTTGCTGTGTCGGCTTATTCGCCAATTACTAACCTTGAAAATGCAGATATAGCGTATGAATGGCAGTTTAACGGCGTTAATGAATATAGCCGAATGGATATGAGCCGCTTAAATGCAGATAGTTATAATAATCGCTCAAAACCAATGCCAAAAATTGAAGGATCGCTAAATGAGGCTGAAATCAAGCTCTCTAATGAGTTGGCAGAGCGTTTTCCTGTCTATCTCAATAGCTTAAACTTAGTAGATGAAGCAGGTAACTCATTAATTCTTGATTCAAAAGGCAATGGATCTTTCAAAGATTATTTAGCAAATGTAATTAAGCATTCGGCAAATAAAGCCTATAGCCAATTAGCGGAAAATAGCGAGGAACAAAAAGCCTTTCAAGACATTAGCTGGCTATCTTTTGAAGAGGGAAAAGTGAGCAAGGTTGATTGGTTCGGTTATGTATTTTCAGATAAACGAATGAAATCGCCACCTGCGTTTGATACGTTAAATGCCACATCGGGCGAAAATAATTTATTCGGTACGGCAACGGAAAATAATCGCCATTTTACGTTCTATAGTGCAGAACGATCATTAAATCAAAATATCAACTTAGCCGATCCGCAAATTGTGAAGCGAATGAACCCAATGTATTATGTAGATAATCCAAATGCCGCAGAACATTGGCGAATTCGAGTGGGCACGGCAGATCGTGATACCTCTCTTGCCATTTCAGCTATTTTAGCGATTAAACTCCAAATGGCAGGCAAAAATGTAAGCTATGAAACCCCGTGGGGTGTGCCACATTCGGGCGATTATGACTTAGACGAGATATTCCAATGGGCAGATGAAATCGTTAAAGGTAAAAAGTAAAAAAATAGCGTAGAATAAGCAGATCGAAAGATCTGCTTTTTTATGGTTTGAAGATTATGCAAGTTAAAAAATTTAGTCAAAAATATGTAAATTGGGTGCTGAAACTCGGGCGGTTAAAAGCTTCTCTACTTGGCTTTTTTATTGTGGCGGTTTCTGCAATTTTAATTCAAAGTGGATTAACCTACCTATTCATCGGACAAGTTGTGGTGATGGATATTCTCCGTTCTATCGCATTTGGCTTGATTTCTGCTCCTTTTGTACTCTATTTTTTCACCCTTTTGGTCGAAAAGTTGGAACGTTCTCGTTTACGATTAGAAAAAGCAGTAAAAGATTTAGAAGAACTACGAGAACAAGACGCTTATCTCCACGCAAAATTAGAGAAAAATAACCGTGATAAAACCATTTTAATGGCAACCATCAGCCACGAGTTACGCACTCCACTAAATGGCATTATTGGCTTAAGCCAAATTTTGCTTGATGAACAACAAAGCGAAAAGCAACAAGAGTATCTAAAAACCATCAATATGAGTGCAACGACATTGGCTCATATTTTTGGCGATATTATCGACCTAGAAAAAATTGACAGCAGCCGTATTGAGCTGTTTAGAAAAGAGGTGGAATTTGAGCAACTCATTCAAGATATCGCCAATTTCGGTAACTTTATGGCGGGCAATAAAAATATTGAGTTTAAATTAACCTATCCGCCGAATTTACCTAAATATATTTACACAGACTATGCTCGCCTAAGCCAAATTTTATGGAATTTAATCAGTAATGCAGTAAAGTTTACCCCAACAAGCGGTCAAATTTTGCTAGAAATTTACCAATTAGAGAAAGAGCAATTTAGCTTTAGCGTGGCGGATTCAGGCATTGGTATTCCTGAAAAAGATCAACGCAAAATTTTTGATATGTTCTACCAAGCTGAAAACTCGAAAGAGAAAAAAGCACAAGGAAGCGGCATTGGTTTATCGGTTTCAAAACGGATTGCGAAGCTGATGGGCGGCGATTTAACGGTAAAAAGCCAAGAAAATCAAGGCTCAACCTTTACTTTAACCATTCAAGCGGAAAGCACAGAAACCAAGCCCGAATTAGCTATTCAAAAGCACGGATTAAAAGTGCTTTTAGTTGAAGATATTGAAATGAATGTGGTGGTTGCTCAAGCAATGTTGGAAAAAGTCGGCTGTGAGGTTGATGTTGCAATGACGGGTGCAGAGGCTTTTAAACGTTTTGAGCAAAATAGCTACGACCTAATTTTATTAGATATTCAGCTCCCAGATATGACGGGTTTTGATATTGCACAAACATTAAGAAGCCGTTATGAAAATGAGGAAATAGAGTATCTACCACTACTTATTGCCCTAACGGCGAATGTTATTCAGAGCCAACAAGATTACCAAGCACAGGGTATGGACGATGTACTTCGTAAGCCTTTATCTTTAGAGGCGTTAGTGAATTGCCTAAATCATCACTTTGATAATCAATTTTTACAAAAAAGTGAAGAAAAACAACCGCTTGTATTAGAAAATACTGAAAATTTACCTTATAACATCACAATACTAAATGAATTAATTGAGGTAATGGGAAAAGAGAATATGCTTGCCAATATGACGTTATTTGCGGATTTAATGCCAACTTATTTGGAAAATTTACAGCGTTATCTAACCGATTGGCAAATAACCAATTCTCCCGAAAGCCGTAAATTAACGGCTGATGAAGCTCATAAAATCAAAGGAGCATTAGCTTCTGTTGGGTTACATCAACTACAACAAATCGCTCAGCTTGCTCAATCTGATAATGGCGAGCAGTGGGCACAAAATATTGCACATTGGGTGGAAATGATTTATTCCAAATGGCAGATGGATTTACAATTAGCTAAGGAATATGTATCCAGCCATTAAGTAGGTTTAGCTAAATTTGAAATGCTATGATGGCACAAGTGTCCGCTTGTGCCATTTTTTATATATAAGCACAAGCGTGGATGCTTGCGCTAGCAAAATTCAACGTACAGCTGTTTACCATTTCTTAGTTTTCGGTTTGACAAATTCAATGCCTTTATCTTTATAGGCAATGCCTTCAAGCTGTAGTAGAAAACGTTTATTCGGTAATCCACCGCCGAATCCGGTTAAGGCTTGATTTTTCCCTAATACTCGGTGGCAAGGCACTAAAATCGAAATTGGGTTTCGCCCAACTGCACCGCCAACGGCTCGCATCGCACTTGGCTTGCCTAATTGATTTGCAATTTCGCCATAAGTAGTAGTTTGCCCGTAAGGAATTTCACGCAATATTTTCCAAACTGATTGCTGGAATGGTGTGCCTTGCGGAGCAAGAAAATCCAATTGATGAAAATTCACGGGCTCGCCGGCAAAATAGCGGTCTAAAATCTCTTTGGTTTTGCAAAAAATTTCTAAAATTGCACCGCTTGCCACTTTAGTCGGAAAGAAATTATCAAGTGATGTGGTTTGCTGCTCTTGCCCTAATTCAATATAAATTAAGCCTTCTTCTTTTGCTAAAAGTAGTAATTGCCCGATAGGGCTTTGGTAATAATCGTAGTAAATTTGAGATTTCATTTTTAATCCAATAAAAAAAGAGGTGTAATTTAGTTTACACCTCTTTTCACATTAATTCATTAAATTAGAATTTGTAGTTTACATTTAAACCGTAAAGGTTTGCACGTGATTTCACATTAAATATACCACTACCTTCTTTAAAAGTATTTTTTGAACCTCTAAGATGAGCATAGCCTAAATCAGCAGAAAGATTTGGAGTGAAACGGTAAGTTGCACCAAGTGTATACCAAGTACGATCTGTATCAGGGATTGAAATAGATGGACTTCTTACACTTGCTGTTTCATCATAAGCAATACCTGTGCGTAAGGTTAATACCTCATTTACATCATAAGAGAAACCTAGCGCAACACGTGAAGAATTATTGTAATTTTCTTCTTTATGAAGAAGCACATTACCTGATTCGCCGTAAGCAGTTAAAGCTTTAAATTTTTCCCATTCAGTATGTTTATAGCTATATTGCATTGCTAATTTTTCGGTTAATTTGTGATAACCTGAAATTTCCCAGTAAGCTGGAAGATGTAATGTTAAACGACCAGGAATTTCTTGACCGGCAGTTGCTTGGCTAATAGGGGCTTGCGCTGCAATAGCTGGAATAGCTAATAATCCATTAAACACTGTTGGGAAGGCATTTGAGTAATGGCCTTTAAACTTCACATTAACTGCTGAGTGATAAGCAACACCAAAGCGGTTTCTCTCATTTATTTCATACATTAAACCTGCATTCCAGCCTAAGCTCCATTCATCGCCGTGTACACGAGAAACTTCTGTACCATTTTCCATTTGATCAAGAGAAGCTGCTGCTGATGAGGGGAGATGTGCTAAACGTGAAGCTAATACTTTACCACCAACACCTAAATGACGGATAAATTCCGCTTTAGAATAGATAACATTTAAGCCAGCACCAGCACTAAATCCGTAACCTAAGTTATATGCACCACTTAAATTAAAATTGATAGCTTGAAGTTGAGTATTACCTCCATAAACGCCTGCAGCATAGTCAGGAGCAAAACGAGATTTTAACCCGTAGTTTACATTTACTCCACCACCAATAGCAAAACGGTCATTGATTGGGGAGACAATGTATAAATTTGGTACTACAGCTGTAGGAATAATATTTTTTTGTGAAGCCTTGAATACGCCACCGAGTGTACCATCAACATCAACGTCTGCATTTACAACAATTCCACCCGCCGAAAGCTCAGTTTGTTTGAATAATGTCATTAATGCAGGGTTGGTTGCAACTACAGAAGCATTATCCGCTACAGCTGCATCACCAGCGTAAGCTCTACCTAAACCTGAGGTTGAAATTTCGGCTAATTGGAATGCAGCTGCGTGAGCAGTGCCTGCTGAACAAAGTGTAACTAATGATGCAAGTAATGTTTTTGAAAAAATTTTCATAATAAGTCTCTTAAATAATATGAAAAATAGTGAGTTTTAATAAAGAATTTGGATTGTTAAAATGTTATAACGCACTGATTTTAGAGAGCAAGACGTATGCTATCAATCAAATTTTGCAAAATTTCAACTGTTCCGATCAGTTGATATGAATAGTAATACAATTATATTGTCTATAAAGGTTTATTTTTTGGTATTTTGAGTTATTTTTTCGTATAATAGATTTCACTATTTTTGCATTTTTTTAATATATAAAACCTTTCACACTAATTAGTGCTAAATGATTGACTAAATTAGTTGGTTATATCAAAATTTACACATTGCTCCAGAGGTTTTCTGGATAAACTATGAGGATATTTTATGAAACTTACCTCAAAAGGGCGTTATGCAGTAACGGCTATTATCGATATTGCCTTACACGGCAAATTAGAGCCTGTGAGTTTAGCGGATATTTCAGATCGCCAAGCGATTTCCCTTTCTTATTTAGAGCAGCTTTTTGCACAGCTTCGCCGTGATGGCATTGTGCAGAGCGTTCGAGGACCGGGCGGCGGCTATCAGTTAGGCAAAAAGCCGGAAGAGATTAGCGTAGGAATGATTATTTCTGCGGTAAACGAAAATATTGATGTAACCAAATGTAAAGGTAGCGGTAACTGCCGTAAAGATTCTCAATGTTTAACGCATTCTTTGTGGGAGCGATTAGAAGATCAAATTGAGCAGTTTTTAGGGACAATTTCAGTAGCAGACTTAGCTGCAGAACACGCTGATCACGATTGTGAAAAAGAGCATTGTCACGAACATCCTCATCATCACTAATTACAAAATTTTTAATAAAAACAACCGCTTGTAAGTTGTTTTAACTAGGAGTAACAATGAAATTACCAATTTATTTGGACTATGCAGCAACCACGCCAATGGACGAACGTGTTGCGAAAAAAATGATGGAATATATGACCAAAGACGGTATCTTTGGTAACCCGGCTTCTCGTTCACACAAATTTGGTTGGGAAGCAGAAGAGGCGGTTGATGTGGCTCGTAATCAAATTGCAGATTTAATCGGTGCAGATAGCCGTGAAATCGTGTTCACTTCAGGTGCGACAGAGTCAGACAACCTTGCAATTAAAGGGGCTGCACATTTCTACCAAACTAAAGGTAAACACATTATCACTGTGAAAACCGAGCATAAAGCAGTATTAGATACTTGTCGTCAATTAGAGCGTGAAGGTTTTGAAGTAACTTATTTAGACCCTGAAGAAGACGGTTTATTAGATTTAGCAAAATTTGAAGCGGCAATTCGTCCGGATACCATTTTAGTATCAGTAATGCACGTAAATAACGAAATGGGCGTGATTCAGCCAATTAAAGAGATTGGTGCAATCTGCCGTGCGAAAAAAATCATTTTCCACGTGGATGCAACGCAATCTGTTGGTAAAATCGAAGTGAATGTACAAGACTTAAATGTTGATTTAATGTCTTTCTCAAGCCACAAATTATACGGACCAAAAGGTATCGGCGGTTTATATGTTTGTCGTAAACCACGTGTTCGTTTAGAAGCGATCATTCACGGTGGTGGTCACGAGCGTGGTATGCGTTCAGGTACATTACCTGTTCATCAAATTGTGGGTATGGGTGAAGCTTACCGTATCGCAAAAGAAGAAATGGCAACTGAAATGCCACGTTTAAGAGCGCTTCGTGATCGTTTATACAATGGCTTTAAAGATATTGAAGAAGTTTATGTAAACGGTTCAATGGAAGAAGGTAAACGTATTGATTCAAACTTAAATATCAGCTTTAACTTTGTTGAAGGTGAGTCTTTAATGATGTCATTACGTGATATCGCAGTATCATCAGGTTCAGCCTGTACCTCTGCAAGTTTAGAGCCTTCTTATGTATTACGTGCTATCGGCCGTGATGATGAATTAGCACACAGCTCAATTCGTTTCACTTTAGGTCGTTGGACAACCGAAGAAGAAATCGATCACACTATCGAAATCGTGAAAAAAGCGATTGTGAAATTACGTGAACTTTCTCCACTTTGGGAAATGTTTAAAGACGGTGTGGATTTAAGCAAAATCGAATGGAATCACCATTAATTGTTGTGGGCAAATGATAATTTGCCCCTACAAAATACGGTTTCATCATAAATATTAAATTGAATGTAGGGACGAAATATTTTTCGCCTGAACCTGAAATAGAAGGAACATCAAAATGGCATATAGCGAGAAAGTAATTGATCATTACGAAAATCCACGTAACGTGGGTACATTTGATAAAGAAGCATCAGATGTAGGCACAGGTATGGTAGGTGCACCTGCGTGTGGTGATATTTTACGTTTACAAATTAAAGTAAACGAGCAGGGTATCATTGAAGATGCACGTTTTAAAGCTTACGGTTGTGGTTCTGCAATCGCATCAAGTTCGTTAATTACAGAGTGGGTGAAAGGCAAATCTTTAGATGAAGCGGGTGCAATTAAAAACAGCGATATCGCAGAAGAGCTTGAATTACCACCGGTAAAAGTTCACTGCTCAATTCTTGCAGAAGATGCGATTAAAGCAGCGATCGCAGACTATAAAGAAAAACAAGCGAAGTAATATGATACAATAAATGCAAGCGGTCGATTTTTGCAAAAAATTTGCAAAATTTTACCGCTTGCATTTGCTATTTCTATCTTGATTTAATCCATTCACATAAGGACACCTATGAGTATTACCTTAACAGAAGCCGCCGCAAACCGAGTTCGTACATTCTTAGAAAACAGAGGCAAAGGTATAGGTTTAAGACTTGGCGTGAAAACGTCGGGTTGTTCAGGCTTAGCCTATGTGCTGGAATTTGTTGATGTATTAAATGAAGACGATCACGTATTTGAGCAACACGGAGTAAAAGTAATTGTGGACGAAAAAAGCCTCACTTATCTTAATGGCACGCAATTAGATTTCGTAAAAGAGGGCTTAAATGAAGGCTTTAAATACACTAACCCAAATGTCAAAAATGAATGTGGTTGTGGCGAAAGTTTTAGTGTGTAAGGAGAATAAATGAGTAACCCATTTACGCTTTTTGATCTGCCTGTTCAATTCCAAGTTGATAACGCCCAGCTTTCTGAGCATTATCTTGCTTTACAAAAACAGCTCCACCCGGATAATTTTGCGCACAAATCAAGTGCTGAACAGCTAGAAGCGGTGCAAAAATCGGCAGATGTGAACGATGCCTTAAATATCCTTAAAGATCCGATTTTACGAGCAGAAGCGATTATTGAAATTCATACAGGTGAAGCAAAAAATCTCGAAGAAAAAAGTATGCGGGATGTGGATTTCTTAATGCAACAACTGGAATGGCACGAAAAGCTCGAAACCATCGAACACCGTAAAGATGAAACAGAATTAACCGCTTTTTTAAAACAGATCAAAACAGAACAAAAAGCAGTTATTCAACAGCTTGAAACAGAATTAAATTTAGAACAATGGCAAACAGCCAATGCCTTAACCGATAAACTCCGTTACTTCAAAAAATTGATTATTCAGATTGAGAAAGTGGAAGAAAAATTCTTTGATTATTAGTCCTATATTTGTATGGTTTTCGCAAGCGGTCAAATTCTAAGGAAATTTTGCAAATGAAGAGTTTAGAAGAATTATTAGATAAAAATTCAGCTTGGTTAATTTTAAGAGACTGGTTTACCCAAGCAAAAAATCATTACCAGATTTTAGCTAGTTACCCTGAAGATGCAGGTTCGGCGTTAGTCGGAATGCAGCTTTCCACTCGCTCTCCGCTTGGGGCTATGCTTTATGAGACAGGTGGTGTATTAATTGATCACGGTTGGTTACGCATTTTAGGTTCGGGAAATGAGAAATTGCCTCGTGGCTTATTTGATTGGAACTTCGGTAAAACGTTTAAACAATCGGGCGAGCAACCAAGTCACTTGCTGGTAGCAGATGATGCAATCGGCGGTTATTTCGCGATTAACGCTGGTGGAATCGGCTCAGAACTCGGCAAAGTTTATTATTATCACCCAACAGCTAAAAAATGGGAAAACACTCAATTAGGTTATTCAGAATTTCTAGGGTGGGCATTAGCAGGGGATTTGAACCATTTTTACCAAGAGTTACGTTGGGAAAACTGGCAAGCGGATGTAGAAAAATTGCAAGGGCATCAAGTATTAGAGCTAAACAGCAAAATTGCTGTACCGATTGAACGCCACTACCAAAGCGTATTTGCCCCTGAAAATATGGGATATTCAGTAGCTTAAATATTTACTCTCCCCATAAAAGGAGAGAGCGATAGAATTTAGAGAGATAAAAATATAATGGCATTATTACAAATTTCTGAACCAGGTCAAACCGCTGCACCACATCAACACAGATTAGCAGTGGGAATTGATTTAGGCACAACAAATTCATTGGTTGCAACTGTGCGTAGCGGGCAGGTTCAAGTATTACTTGATGAACAAGAAAGAGCATTAGTGCCGTCAGTAGTGCATTATGCAGAAGCAGAAAAAACGCTTGGGGTTGAAGCGTTTGCCAAAGCAGCTCTTGACCCGAAAAATACGGTTATTTCAGCTAAACGTTTAATTGGGCGTTCTTTGGCAGATGTTCAGCAACGTTATCAAAATTTACCTTATCAATTTGTGGCGAGCGAAAACGGTTTGCCTTTAATTCAAACAGCTCAAGGCAATAAAAGTCCGATTGAAGTTTCGGCAGATATTTTAAGCCACTTGGCACAATTTGCCGAAAAGCGTTTAGGCGGAGAGCTTTCAGGTGTGGTGATTACTGTGCCTGCCTATTTTGATGATGCACAACGCCAAAGCACCAAAGATGCAGCACGCCTTGCAGGTTTAAATGTGTTGCGTTTACTCAATGAACCAACCGCAGCAGCGATTGCTTATGGTTTAGACAGCGGACAAGAAGGTGTGATTGCCGTTTACGATTTAGGTGGCGGTACTTTCGATTTATCTATTTTACGTTTACGCAAAGGTGTATTCGAGGTATTAGCAACAGCTGGAGATACGGCTCTCGGTGGCGATGATTTCGACCATTTATTAGCTGATTGGATTGCTGAGCAAGCCAATTACAAGCCACAAACCGCAAGCGAGCAGCGTGAGTTATTAACCTTAGCCACTCAAACAAAAGTTGCTCTTTCACAAGCGATCGAATTTGAGGTGAAATTTGCAAATTGGGTTGGAACTGTCAGCCGTTCGCAATTTAATGAGCTAATTCAACCGCTTGTAAAACGCTCACTGATGACTTGCCGTCGTGCATTGAAAGATGCGGGCGTTGAATCTGAAGAAGTGATTGAAGTTGTGATGGTGGGTGGTTCAACCCGAGTTCCATTTGTGCGTGAACAAGTGGGCGAATTTTTCGGAAAAACACCATTAACTTCTATCGATCCTGATAAAGTAGTGGCGATTGGTGCAGCTGTGCAGGCGGATATTTTAGTCGGTAACAAGCCTGATTCTGATATGCTATTGCTAGATGTTGTGCCATTATCATTGGGTATTGAAACAATGGGCGGCTTGGTGGAAAAAATTATTCCACGCAACACGACAATTCCTGTTGCCAGAGCCCAAGAATTTACTACAGGTAAAGATGGACAAACCGCAATGACAATCCACGTTTTACAAGGTGAGCGTGAATTAGTCGAAGATTGTCGCTCTCTCGGTAAAATCACTTTGCGTGGCATTCCGGCAATGGCAGCAGGGGTTGCACAGGTTCGGGTAACTTACCAAGTTGATGCCGACGGTTTATTAAACGTGACCGCAATGGAGAAATCGACCAAAGTGCAGGCTTCAATTCAAATCAAACCGTCTTATGGCTTAACCGATGAAGAAGTTACGCAGATGATTAAATCCTCAATGGCAAATGCCAAAGAAGATATGGAAGCCCGCCAGTTAGTTGAACAGCGAGTAGAAGCCGACCGAGTGATCGACAGTGTTGTAACGGCATTGAAAGAAGATGGCTCTGCGGTGTTGAGTGTGGAGGAGTTCCAAGCGATTGAAGCACAATTAGCCCGTTTAATCGAATTAAAAGAAGGTACTGATCGCTTTGCAATTCAGCAAGGTATCAAAGAGGTGGATTTAGCTACGCAAGAATTTGCAGCACGGCGTATGAATTTATCAATTCAAAAAGCGTTAGCCGGTAAAAAAATGGACGATTTAGCATAAGGGGGCAGTATGTCTAACTATGTAAAAACCGAGATTTCAGAACAATTCAGAACCGTTGCAGTTGAATTTGATTTAGAGGATAACCGCATTTTTGAGCTGGGCGAGCGGATTAATGCTGAGTATGATGTTGCCTATATGAACGGCTACAACTGGGCAGCATTTTTACGAGCTTATCTTAGTATTTATCGTCCAAGCCTATTAGAGTTATTAGAAGAAGATCCGGACGTAGGATGTTATTATGTTACCTATCCGCTTTCCGAGAAAAGTAAAGAGAAAGCAAGGGAACTAAAGAATATTATTGTTTATCTGGTTGAGAATGAGGAAGAGATTTTAAACTTCATCGGCGAACATCTGGATAATATTGAATGGGATTAGTAAAAGGAAACTAAAAATGCCAAAAATTGTTTTTCTTCCACACGAAGAGTTCTGTCCGGAAGGTATGGTTGTTGAAGCTAAAGCCGGCGATAATTTATTAGAAGTTGCACACGAAGCAGGTGTTGAAATTCACCACGCTTGCGATTGTTCTTGTGCTTGTACCACTTGCCACGTGGTGATTCGTGAAGGTTTTGATTCTTTAAATGATACTTCAGATCAAGAAGAAGATATGCTGGATAAAGCTTGGGGTTTGGAAATGGACAGCCGTTTAAGTTGTCAATGTATTGTTGGTGACGAAGACTTAGTCGTTGAAATTCCGAAATATAATTTAAATCACGCAAATGAGGCAGCACACTAATGAAATGGTCAGATACTCGAATGATTGCAGAAAATCTGTATGATATGAATCCAGATTTAGACCCAACTACGGTTCGTTTTACAGATATGCATAAATGGATTTGCGAAATGGAAGATTTCGATGATGATCCGGAAGCATCAAATGAACATATTCTTGAAGCAATTTTAACTATCTGGCTAGAAGAGTATGAATAGTAGTAGGAACCTAAAGCAAGTGCTTTAGGTTTTTCTTATTACAAGCGGTTAGAAAAATAAAATTTTTTACATATGACTGTTATAAAGCCAAATACAGTTATGCATTATTTCAATATGAGGATAAATTTATGAGTGAATCTAAACCTTTTCCAATAACTACAGGCTTTTTTGCAATGCCATTAGGGCTGGGGGCGTTAGGCCTTGCCTGGTTAAATGCAACACCTATCACTCCTTATGCTACAACAATTGGTAATATCATTGCTGGAACGTCAGTCATACTTTGGGTAGCCTTATTAGGCTGTTATGTGTATCGTGTGTTTTTTTGCTTTGAGCAGATTAAAGCAGAATTTATGCACCCTGTGCAATGTTGTTTATTTTCCTTAGTGACAATGACAACCATGATAAGCGGTGATGTATTCTATGTATGGGGTTTTTATTTAGGCGAACTATTGATTTTTTTAGGCGTCATTGTGCATTTAATTTTCTTGGTTTTTATTATTGGTGGATTATGGAAAGGCACACAATTTTTGCCAGAAACGCTACACCCGGTACATTACCTACCGCCAATTGCAGGGAGCTTCACTATGGCAAGTTCATTAAGCTTAATTGGCTACAGTGAAATTGCCTCTTTATTTTTAGGCATTGGCATAATTTCCTGGTTAGTATATGAACCCACTATGTTACAAAGAATTCGGCTTAGTCCGCTTTTTCCGATTGCTAGACCATCTTTAGGAATTGTTCTTGCTCCGGCATTTGTGGGCGCTTCTGCCTATTTTTCTATGGGTGGAGAATTAGACTTGTTGGCAAAAATGTTATGGGGATATGGATTCTTACAATTCTGTTTTATTTTACGAAACCTCAAATGGATAGCTGAAAATGGCTTCTCGATGGGTTTCTGGGCATTTTCATTTGGTTTAGCTGCAATGGCAAGAGGTGCGATTGAATTTTATCAATTTGAACCTTTATCTTTTATTGGGTTAGCCGGCTTCACTATTGCCAATTTCGGCATTGGGTTATTGCTGATCTTTACCCTGAAATTGTGGCTACAACAATCAAGAGCATAGGAACATTATAAATTCACTAAAATAACGCCACCTTTTAAACAATCCATACATTTAACCAACGTTTTTCTAATTGAACTTTGGGAATTGATTTTGAGAAAGTGGCGGATAACCTAATGGTTTATTATTAGGTCGCTATCTAGCTTGATGCTTCTTACCGCATACACTCTGCGTTTATTCAGCTCTTCCCGAATTGCTTGTTTTTCAAAACCGTCTTGAATGACTTGTTGCACATCAATTTCCATTGCGGCTTGGTAATATGCTTTCGCTAATTCAGGTTGAGGGTAGTCTCGCTGTTCAAAACCTAATCGCCCTCTAGCATCTGCTTCACAGGCGAGCAGGAAATCAAAAAAGCGGTTTGGCTTACGCCACACATCTAGGCGGTTAAACAGCTTTATCACCGTTTCAGGGCGAAGTTCCGCCATTTTGTGGCAATGCGTGTGGTATTCGGTCACTAAAAGGGCAAAATCTTTAATGTCAGTTGGGATTTTTAATCGATTGGCTAACTCTCGGGTTGGTTGAATACCTTTGGCTTCGTGTCCGTAGTGATGAGGCAAAATATCAGCAGGCGTTAAGCCTTTGCCTAAGTCGTGGCAAAGGGCAGCAAAGAGTAAAGCGGTAGGATTTTCCGCCTTTTTTGCAAGTCGTTTAGCTTGTTCTAATACCATTAAAGTATGTGCGCCTGAATCAATTTCCGGGTGATGTTGAGGCGGTTGTGGCACACCAAAGAGTTTATCAACTTCTGGGAAAAGAACTTTTAATGCTCCAACTTGTCGCAAAACAGTAAAATAAATATGGGGACTTTCTTCTCCAAATGCTTTCTCTGTTTCAAGCCATACTCGTTCAGCAGTGAGGTTTTCTAGCTCACCGCTGTTAGAAAGCTCTCGCATTAGATCTAAGGTTTCAGCTGCAATGGTAAATCCAAAAGTGTAGAAACGAGCAGCAAATCGAGCAACTCGTAATACACGCAGCGGATCCTCACTAAACGCAGGAGAGATATGGCGTAAAACTCGGTTCTCTAAATCTTGAACGCCACCATAGGGGTCGAAAATCTTCCCAGATTCATCTTGTGCAATGGCATTAATGGTTAAATCTCGGCGGGTTAAGTCTTGTTCAAGAGTTACATTAGGAGAGAAATCACAAACGAAGCCATTGTAGCCTTTGCCTTGTTTACGTTCTTGGCGAGCTAAAGCGTATTCTTCTTTGGTTTCAGGGTGAAGAAAAACAGGAAAGCCTGCCCCAACTTGTTGAAAACCTTGAGCCAATAATTGCTCGGCAGTTGCTCCCACCACTAAAAAATCTCGATCTTTTACTGGTAAGCCGAGAAGTTGATCTCGAACCGCACCGCCAACTAAATAGATTTCCATTTGTAAAATTCTCTCAAAATATAACCGCTTGTTGTATTTATTTTACGCTCGATTTAGTTCCCCTCTTTTCTAAAGAGGGGAGTTATTTATTAATATAATCAGATAATCTTATTCAGTCTTTTCCTTAAACTCGCACAAATCTTCAATAATGCACGAGCCACAACGAGGCTTGCGGGCAACGCAAGTGTAACGACCGTGTAAAATCAACCAATGATGAACATCTACTTTAAATTCATCAGGAACAACTTTAAGTAACTTTTCTTCAACCTGCACAACATTTTTACCAGGGGCAAAATTTGTACGATTAGATACGCGGAAAATATGGGTATCCACAGCAATGGTAGGGTGTCCAAAAGCAGTATTCATCACCACATTAGCAGTTTTTCTACCCACGCCAGCAAGAGCTTCGAGAGCATCACGATCTTCTGGCACTTCGCCGTTATGTTTTTCAATCAGATCTCGGCAAGTTTTGATAATATTTTCCGCTTTGCTATTAAATAAACCGATCGTTTTAATGTACTCTTTTAAGCCATCTACGCCTAAATCTAAAATTGCCTGTGGTGTATTAGCAACAGGGAATAATTTATCCGTTGCTTTGTTTACCCCTTTGTCTGTTGCTTGTGCAGAAAGAATAACCGCAATCAATAATTCAAATGGATTGCTATAATTCAGTTCCGTTGTCGGCTTTGGGTTTTCATTGCGTAAGCGAGTTAAAATTTCAACACGTTTTGCTTTATTCATTGCTAATTAAAAATTCCTTGTTCGTAGAGCATTTTCGCTACCATAATAAAAGACATCGTTACCAGCATTGGGCGGATTAATTTTTTGCCTTTTGTCATTACCATTTTAGCCCCAAGTGTACCACCGATAAATTGCCCTACCATCATAATTAATCCCACTTTCCAAACTACAGCACCACCAATAGTGAAGAAAATCAGTGAAGCAAAATTTGAGGTAAAATTAATCACTTTGGCGTGTACAACGGCTTTGGGCAGATTAAAACCCAGTAACAAAATAAAAGCTAATGTAATAAATGACCCGGTTGCAGGTCCGAACATACCATCATAAAAACCGAGAGCAACGGAAGCAGTAAAGGCAAATGTAGTAAAGCTAATTCGCTGTTTGCGATCTTCATCTCCCACGCTTGGGCTGACTAAAAAGTAGATACCAATAATCAAAATTAAAAATGGGAGTAACGTTTTCAAAAATTCCACATCAATATTTTGAACAAAAATAGTACCAGCAGCCGAACCGATAAACGTACACAAAATGAGTAGCCATATTTGTTTTAAATTAACCGCTTTTTGGCGAATAAAGTAAAAAGAAGAGGAGAATGAGCCACCGCAGGCTTGCAGCTTATTTGTACCTAATGCCATTGCAGGCGGTAATCCTGCTGCCATTAGAGCCGGAATAGTAAGCAAACCACCACCGCCTGCAATCGCATCAATAAAACCAGCGACTGTGGCGACTAGGAACAAAATTGCTAAAACATCAATGCCTAATTCCATTGATACACCACCATTTCATCACTATGTACGGCAACAGAACCAAACTCATAGCCGAGTAAAGATTCAATTTCTTTAGATTTTTTACCTTTGATACGGATCAATGCCTCGCTACTATAACGAGCAATGCCTAATGCAATCGCTTTTCCTTCTTGGTTGAAGATTTTAATCACTTCACCTCGTGTAAATTCGCCTTTGATTTGAGCAACGCCTACAGGTAAGAGTGATTTATGTTGAAGCAAGGCTTGCTCTGCTCCTGAATCGACAACGATTTCCCCCACTTGAGGTGCAGCAAAAAGCCAACGCTTTCTGCCTTCCAAGCGGTCAGATTGCACTAAAAATTTACTCCCGATGTTTTCGCCATTAGCTAAATCCACCAACACATTTGGGCGAGAGCCAGAGGCAATAATAGTTTCCACGCCTGAACGGGTGGCAATATCTGCAGCCGTAATTTTAGTACTCATACCGCCCGTGCCTAATCCGGTTGAACTGCCACCGGCAATTTGGCGGATTTCAGGCGTGATTTTTTCCACCACCGAGAGCAGTTTGGCATCAGGGTTCGAGCGAGGGTCGGCACTGAATAAGCCCTCTTGGTCGGTTAATAAATAGAGCTGATCCGCTTGAGCCAAAATCGCAACTAAAGCCGATAAATTATCGTTATCGCCGACTTTAAATTCTTCGGTGGCAACGGCGTCGTTTTCATTAATCACGGGAATAATTTTTTGAGCAAGCAGAGCATCAAGCGTATCACGGGCATTGAGGAAACGTTCACGATCGTCCAGATCGGCTCGGGTTAAGAGCATCTGCCCGATATGGATATTATAAATATCGAATAAATTTTCCCACACTCGAATGAGCTGACTTTGCCCGACCGCTGCTAACATTTGCTTAGAGGCTAAGGTTTTAGGGAGTTCAGGGTGTCCTAAATAATCACGCCCGGCAGCAGCGGCCCCAGAGGTTACAACGATAACTCGATGATTTTGGTGAAGTTGAGCAATCTGTTTTACCAGCTCTAACATATAAGGACGGCTTAAACTTTTAGTGCCGTGTGTGAGAGTGCTGGTGCCAAATTTAATGACGATAGTTTTTGACATAATGATTTCACTTATCTTTAGAAATTATGCGAATAAAATTATCATTTTTAAGGTGTAAAATCACGTTTAATTTGATATAAAATTGAACCAAATTGCATAATAGGAGAAAAAATGAAAATTAGCCTGATTGTTGCTCGAACAAAGAATAAGGTTATTGGCAAAGATAACCAAATGCCGTGGCATTTACCTGTGGATTTAGCGTGGTTTCGCCAAAATACGGTTGGCAAACCTGTGATTATGGGGCGAAAAACCTATGAATCAATTGGTAGGCTATTGCCAAAACGTCCTAATATTATTCTTTCCCGTTCAGGTTTTACAATGGAAGGGGCTTATGCGGCACAATCGCTTGAACAAGCGGTCGAATTAGCAAAAAATTTTGCAAATACAGAGGAAATAATGATTATTGGTGGGGGAGAACTGTTTAAGCAAGCCTTACCACTAGCAGAAAGGCTTTATTTAACCGAGATTCAAGCAGAAATTGAGGGAGATACTTTCTTTGAATTTGATGAACAAAATTGGGCGTTAATAGAAGCGAAGTGGTCAGAAATTGATGAAAATAACCCGTTACGCTGCTGTTTTATGCGTTTAGAACGAAAATCTGCTTAATAACTAAGCGGTTAAAAGCAAAAATGTGAACGCAAACCTTTGCTATTTTTGGAGCTAGATACAAATAAAAAAACAGCCTTTAAAATATCGGCTGTTTATTTTATTTGAGGAGGTTCTAAATGGACTATATTGAAATACTTGGCTATGTGGCGATGATTTTAGTTGCCTGTTCTTTTTTGTTAAAAGATGTGATTAAACTGCGGGTGGTCAATTCGCTGGGTTGTGCCTGTTTCGTTGCTTATGGGTTGCTGATTGGCTCGATTCCTGTTACCGGCTTAAATGCGTTGGTGGTGTGCATTAATTTGTACTATATTTTCAAAGCGAATCAACCGACAACTGCACATTCGTAAATTTTTACCTAAAACAGACCGCTTGTAAGACAGACTTACAAGCGGTTCTTAATTTTAGAGGTTATAAAGAATATCTAATGCATCACTGAGTTTTTTTACAGTGAACACCTGCATATCTTTAATTGCCTTTTTCGGGGCATTGCCGTGAGGAATAATCGCCCGTTTAAAGCCGTGTTTTGCCGCCTCACTAATACGCTCTTGCCCACTGGTAACCGGGCGGATTTCCCCTGCTAAGCCGACTTCCCCAAAAATTACCAAATCCTGCGGTAACGGGCGATTACGGAAGCTGGAAATTAACGCTAAAATTAAGGCTAAATCGGCACTGGTTTCTGTTACTTTCACGCCACCTACTACATTCACAAAGACATCTTGATCCGACATTTGCAGCCCACCGTGTCGATGTAAAACCGCCAGTAATAGCGATAAACGGTTATGATCTAACCCCACCGCCACACGACGAGGGTTCGCAAGCATTGAGTGATCAACCAATGCCTGAATTTCAACAAGTAACGGGCGAGTACCTTCCCACAATACCATTACAGAGCTGCCCGGTGTTTGCTCTTCGCTACGGCTTAAGAAAATAGCAGACGGGTTTTTAACTTCTTTTAAGCCAAGTTCCGTCATCGCAAATACGCCTAATTCATTCACCGCACCGAAACGGTTTTTCTGGCTACGCAGGGTTCTAAACCGAGAATCTGATTCGCCTTCAAGCAGTAATGAGGCATCAATAGCGTGTTCCAATACTTTCGGGCCGGCAAGCGTGCCATCTTTAGTGACGTGCCCAACCATAATAATCGCCACTTGGCGGGTTTTGGCGTAGCGGGTAAGGAAAGATGCACATTCACGCACTTGTGAAACACTGCCTGGAGAGGATTGAATATCCGACAAGTGCATCACTTGAATCGAGTCAATCACCATAATCTTCGGTTTTTCTTGGTCTGCAATATTGCAAATATGCTCGACAGAGGTTTCAGACAACATTTTCAGATTTGCCGTTGGTAAGCCTAAACGATTCGATCGCATTGCCACCTGTTGTAATGATTCCTCACCTGTTACGTAAAGAGTAGGGAGATGTTGAGCCAAGCCGCACATCACTTGCAGTAACAATGTACTTTTTCCTGCTCCCGGATGCCCACCAATCAAAATAGCCGAACCTGGCACAACACCACCACCTAGCACACGATCTAGTTCATTAAAACCACTACTAAAGCGAGGCACTTCTTGCAAGCTAATATCGGAAAGAGCCTGAACTTTGCCTGAGGTTTCCCCTGCATAGCCACTAAAGCGGTCAGATTTTGCGGTTTCTTTACTCGAAATTAATCGCACTTCACTAATTGCATTCCAAGCCTTGCATTCTTTGCATTGCCCCATCCAGCGGGCATATTCTGCACCGCAATCATTACAAACATAGGCGGTTTTAGGTGCTTTTGCCATTTTTAATCCTCAATCTTCAAATTTGTGAAATTCTAGCAAAAAACTGTATGAATAAACAGATGGAAATATTATTTTTTCGATCTGCGTCGAAAAATTGAAATTTGCTTATCGCAAGAATTTCAAAAAATTTGCACACTTTCATCGCCAGACTTTTTTGGCTTTTTATTCATAAGGAATTTATATGCAAAAAATTGTACATTTTCGACCGCTTGGTATTCGCCAACTTCATCGGGCATTTACCTTAATTGAATTGATGATCGTAATTGCGATTATTGCCATTTTGGCAACCATTGCCATTCCGTCTTACAACTCCTACACCCAAAAGGCGGCACTTTCTGAGCTGTTAAGAGCTTCGGCTTCATATAAATCAGATGTTGAACTCTGTATTTATAACGGTAGCGGACTGGATAATTGTTCTGGAGGCACAAATGGTATTCAAGCCAATAAAGCGAATAGTAATGACACTAAATACCTCAATTCGATTAGCGTAAATAAAGGTGTGATTACCGTTACAGGCAAAGGCTCGCTTAATGGTTACAGTTATACGTTAACACCAAAATTTGAAAACAACACTATTAGTTGGTCATCGAGTTGTAGTGGTAAAGATACCAGCCTCTTCCCGGCTGGATTCTGTAATACAACAGTTACATCAAACGGTTAATTCATCTTGAGGAAATCAAAATGACGTATTCAGTTACTGATTTAACCAGCCAAGAAATGATTGAAATTTCGAGCGAGCAGTGGCAGAAAAATTGCAATGAAAAACAGATTTTATTGCGATATTTGGCTATTCCGCTGAAAGAAACGCAATCACAGTTATGGTTGGCGGTTGATGATATGCAAAATATCAGTGCCTGTGAAATTTTTGCTTTTATCTACCATAAGCAAATTGAGCCTGTTTTGATTTCCTCCGATGAATTGAAGTTTTTGCTCAACGCACTTTCACCAGAGCAGAGTAGTGTGCAGAGTGAAATTTATGAGGAGAATGCAACGTATTCGATAACAAATTCAGAACAAGTGGATAGAAATGATCCGATTATCCAAATTTTAGATAATTTATTTAAATTCTGTTTAAAAAATAACGCCTCAGATATCCATTTAGAGCCACAAAAAGAGAAATTACTCATTCGACTACGAATTGATGGCGTACTGCATATTTATAAAACGCTTCCGCAAAGTTTATCTAGTAGGTTGATTTCTCGCATTAAGTTATTGGCAAAACTTGATATTAGTGAAACTCGCTTGCCGCAAGATGGACAATTTCATTTCAAAACGATTTTAGCGGAAACCTTAGATTTCCGTGTTTCAACTTTGCCAACTCATTTCGGCGAAAAAGTCGTTCTTCGGCTTCAAAAGAATAAACCGACTAATTTGGATTTTTTAGAGTTAGGTTTTAACCCAAGCCAAAAAGCAATATTGCTCAATGCCCTTAATCAGCCACAAGGCTTAATTTTAGTAACAGGGCCAACGGGTAGTGGGAAAAGTATTACCCTTTATAGTGCATTAAGTCATCTCAATAGTAGTGAAAAGCATATTTTAACCGCTGAAGATCCGATTGAAATTGAGATAGAAGGGATAATCCAAACCCAAGTAAATAGAGGGATTAATTTGGATTTCAACCAACTGTTGAGAACTTTTCTTCGTCAAGACCCAGACATCGTTATGCTAGGGGAAATTCGTGATGAAGAGAGTGCGGAAATTGCCCTCAGAGCTGCTCAAACAGGGCATTTAGTGCTTTCCACCTTGCACACCAATGATGCCCCTTCTGCCATAGAGCGATTATTGCAACTTGGAATAAAAGAGTACGAGTTACAAAATTCATTACTGCTGGTAGTGGCTCAACGGTTGTTAAGACGAATTTGCATAAAATGCGGTGGAATTGGCTGTGAGCATTGCTATCAAGGATACAAAGGTAGAATTGGGGTGTATCAGCTTTTTAGCCGATCTGCAAAAAATTTTGAAAAAACGACCGCTTGTTTAGATTTTGTAACCCTATATGAAAGTGCAAAAGAAAAATTAGCGGAAGGGAAAACCGATCAGGCTGAAATTTTGAGGGTATTAGGCAATGGCTAAAATCTATGAATTTCATTGGAAAGCGGAGGATCGTTTCCAACAAAAGCGTAAGGGGAAACTATTATCTTCAAGCAGAGAAGAGCTGGAAAATACCTTGCTTGCTAAAGGTTATCAGCAAATTCGTGTCAGCAGAAATTTTGTGTTTTCACAAAATCCGAAAAAAGAGGAAATTAGCCAATTTTTATCTCAGCTTGCTTTGTTAGTGAATTCTGCCGTGCCGTTAAAGCAAGCCCTAGCAATGATTTTGCAAAATTGCCGAAACATCAGGCTACATCAATGGCTAAGTGAGCTTATTCAACTTATGGAAAGCGGTTATGCTTTTTCGCAATCACTAGAACGGCTAAATACGTTTGTCACTAATCAAGAAATTCAATTGATCAAAATGGGCGAACAGGGCGGAAAGCTTGGTTTGATTTTAACCAACTTGTCGGAAAGCAGAGTTAAGTCTGATAAATTGGCTAAAAAGGTGAAGAAAATTTTGTTTTATCCTGCCATTGTATTATTCATTTCACTTTTTCTGTCTATCGGGCTTTTGGTCTTTATAGTGCCGCAATTTGCCGAGCTTTATGGCACAAAGGAGCAAGCCTTACCGCTAATTACTGAAATTTTATTTTCGCTTTCTCAATGTTTAATTGAGCAGAAGAATCTTTTATTCACTTTATTATTACTAGCGGTCATTTTGTTCTCATTTTTTGCAAAAAGAGGAAATTGGGTGGAGAAATTGAAAATCAGGTTATTGTCTAAGCTCCCTATTTTTCGGCAAATTATAGAGCAAGCTCGTATGGTCTTTTTTAGCCAAAATGTTGCATTAATGCTGAATGCCCATATTCCGTTAGATGTGGCATTAAAATCCTTTTTATCTGAAAAAAGTGATGACCCTATATTACAAAAAGAGATTGAGTTTATGCTGAATCTCTTGCAACAAGGCTATAAATTTTCACAAGGTATCAACCCGAATGTGTTTGGCTTAGATATGCCACAAATGGTTGAGATAGGCGAGCAGAGCGGCAACGTTGCCAAAATGTGCGAACACATTAGCGAGATGTATCAACAAAAATTGGATTACCAAATTGATATTCTTTCCCAATTATTAGAACCAATGTTAATGTTATTAATGGGCGTGATTGTCGGCACTATTATTGTTGGGCTGTACTTACCTATTTTCGATATGGGAAGTTTGGTGGAGTAGTTTATGTTGCTGTTACTTTCCGTCTCCCTTTCCCTTTTGTCGGCATTTTGGTTTAAAGCAGAAATTCCGAAATTTGCGACACGGATAAACCAGCAAATTTATCAAGAGGTAAACTCAATTAATCGGCTTGGGTTAAGTGAACGGCAGTTTATTGCTCAATCGGCATTAAAACCCAAGCAAACAAAATGGGCGAACCTCTTTTTTCTGCTTTTTCCACTCATTATGTATTGTTCTGAAAGTCCAATGCTTGGCGGAATTTTTATTCTACTTTGTTTTCTTTCCATATTAGATATTTGCTATTACCTAACAGACACTCGATATATCGGGATTATTTTCCTGCTGGTTTTATGGGAAAGTTTGCATTCTTTCCACAACGAAACTTTACTGTTTACCATACTATTTTGTTTATTTATTGCTCTCTTTTCCGTTCTCATATTTAAAAGAGAAACATTTGGCTCTGGTGATATGCTGCTATTAGTGGCTTTATCTCCCTTATTCGATATAGAAAAAATGCTACTGCTGATATTAATTGCTTGTTTGTTAGGGATTTTTTATTACTT
Organism: Mannheimia kashgarensis; assembly: GCF_041807705.1. Classification (NCBI taxonomy): domain Bacteria; kingdom Pseudomonadati; phylum Pseudomonadota; class Gammaproteobacteria; order Pasteurellales; family Pasteurellaceae; genus Mannheimia; species Mannheimia kashgarensis. The sequence continues at coordinate 47,867 of NZ_JBGTYY010000004.1, read as the reverse complement.
CGTTTACTGGTGGATAAAAAAGCAGAAATTAGAAAAATTGGCATTTATTCCGTTTATTAGTTTGGCGATGACTATTGTTGTTATGCTTGAAAGCTAGGGGATTAATTAATAGAATTGATAGCGTTTTATTATGAGGAAGAAAATATGCAGCAGCTAATAACTCTAGATGAATTTCTTTTACACTTACCAAAAGGTCGACAAGATAAAATTGATAAAATGTCCGAAGAATTAATCGCTGAGATAGATTTGGAAAGTATTCAATCAGAAAAAGAATTAGCCGAAAAATTGGGCGTATTCTATATCGTACATTGAGGATTTTTATGACTTGCGTTGTCGGCTTAACAGGCGGAATTGGCAGTGGGAAAACAACGGTTTCAGATCTTTTCGCGGAACTTGGTGTAGACATTATTGATGCGGATATTGTCGCTCGTCAAGTAGTTGAAAAAGGAACGCCGCTGTTCGATAAAATAGCGGAGCATTTTGGCGATGATATTCTTAACGCAGAAAAAGAGCTAGATAGAGCGAAGCTACGTCAAATTGTGTTTAATAACGAATCGGAAAAAAATTGGCTGAATAATTTACTTCACCCAGCCATTCGAGAAGAAATGGTAAAAAAATTGCAAGAATCGACCGCTTGTTATGTGATCTGGGTTGTGCCACTACTGATTGAAAATAAATTAACTGAGTTTTGTGATAGAGTGCTAGTGATTGATATTAGCCCCGAAATTCAGCTAGAACGAGCTACAAGGCGAGATAAAGGCAAAGAAGAAACCATTAAAAATATCATAGCAGCCCAAGTAAGCCGTGAAGAAAGATTAAGTTATGCTGATGATGTAATTGAAAATAACTTGCCGATTGAACAAGGTTTGCAGTTAATTAAAGAACAGGTTCAAGCCTTACATCATAAATATTTAGCATTAGCAAATAAGGAAAAAGAATGTCAGAAACCATCGTAAATTGCCCAACTTGTGAAAAAGAAGTGGTGTGGAGCAAAGAGAGCAAATACCGCCCGTTTTGTAGCGAGCGTTGCCAAATTATTGATTTAGGTGATTGGGCTTCAGAAAAGCACGCTATCGCCAGTGAAGAGGCGGATCTTTTTAGTGAAGATTTAGAGAAGTATTAATCAGGCAAATTGAGCAGAGAAACACTCAAGTTCTAGCCAAATATCATCGCTAAATTCTTGTTTTACTTTACGCTCTAATTCGGCAAGTTGTTGAATTAGGGCGTAAAGTTTTTTGTAGGTTAAACGTTGTACTACTTGGCTGTAGAATGGTCTGCGGTTTTGCCAGATCTTCAAGCGGTCAAATTCTGCTCGTAAATTACCATTAAAGAGAGCCTGCTCACTTGAGATTGACGTTGGAGAGCGGGTTATTTCAAGCAAAATCATTAGCTCTTTTTGCACAATACGCAATAAAACTACTGCTTGCACTTCTTCATTTTGTAGATGATGTAAAATGCGTTGAGCTCGTCCGATTTTCCCTTCAAAAAGGGCATCAATCCATTGGAATGGGGTAAATTGAGCGGAATGTTCCACCACTTCTTTTACTTTATTAAGGGTAATCTTACCATCATTACATTGAAGTTGTAGGAGCTGTAGGGCTTGCTTTAATGCCAGTAAGTTTCCCTCATAGCTATAGCAGAGTAGCTGGGTTGCCTCTGGCTCAATCTGTAAATTCATCTCTTTAGCTCGATTGCTTAACCATTGCGGAAGCTTACTAATTTCGGGCGTTTGGCAATTAATTTGCACTAATTGCGACTCAATTTGGCTAAACCAAGCCTGTTTTTCCATTGCCTTGGAAAATTTAGGTAAATGCAAAATAAAGAGTAGATCAGAATGAATTAAGGCACAGAGTTCAGCGAGCTTTTTAAACTGTGCAGCCGTTGGAGATTCTGGGAAATTGAGAATAATAATCTGGCGGGTAAAAAATAATCCCATTTCTTGCGTTGCTTCAAAAAGGGCTTCCCAGTTGGTGTCGTTTTTAACTTCTATTTCTTTCTTTTCATCAAAACCATTTGAACGGGCAGATTGAACAATCAAATCTTTGGATTCATTGACCAAGAGTAAATCGTTCCCTGTTAATAGATAAAAGGGCTGTAATCCTTTACTTAAAGAGAGTTGAAGTGTTTCAGGAAAGATTCTTTGCATACTGAAAAATGGGCGAAACATATTTCGCCCCTATAATGATTATTTTGAGAGTTCTTTTTTTAAGCTCGCCATTTTGATAATTAATTGGCGAGAGGCTTGTTCATACATATCTTTCATAATCATCTCTTTTTCAGCAGACTTTGCCAAAGCTGCACGAGAATCATCAAAGAATGTACGGTGAACAAATACTTCTAGCGGAAATTGCCCTTTGTTTGGAATATCGGCAATGGCATCCACGTTTAGCGTTAAGATTTTTTCTGCTTCACGAGCTTGTTTGAATACCGATACCACTTTGCTATCCGTTGAGGTAGACACTAAACGAAGTTTTGATACATTGGCAGAACTTGGTACTAATTTCACATCGTTTAATTGTAGCTCATTGAGTAAAATGTGAGACATTTCACTGTGTTGATCTGCACTTTCAAAGGTTAATGTTCTGAGCGATTCAGGTAATACTTCGTTGTTTTTGAAATGCCAACCACAGGCGGAAAGAGCAAAAACAGCAACGAGGGAGAGTTTTTTAATCATAACTAGATTTCCTTGTAGGGACGTACTGCGTGCGTCCGAAATTTCAAAAGTAACGGACGCACGCAGTGCGTCCCTACAATTTATAGCATTAAGCCTTGATCACAAAGCTCAACATTTTAAACGGAATGTAGATTTCTTTGATGATTTCTTGTCCATCTAAGAATTTGGCTACATTCGCATCTGCTTTGGCAATGGCTTTGACTTCATCTTCTGTTGCGGTTGCAGACACAGTGATTTTACCACGCACTTTGCCGTTTACTTGAACAACAACGAGTTTTTCATCTTCCACCATTGCAGCTTTATCTGCTTGTACCCAAGGCGCGAAGTCGATGGTTTGCTCATTGCCTAATGCTTGCCATAATTCAAAACAGATATGTGGTGTGATTGGGTAAAGCATACGCACAACGGCACTTAACGCTTCAGCCATTACCGCTTTATCTTGCTCGCTTTCAAGTGGTGCTTTAGTGAGCTTATTCATTAACTCCATTACAGCAGCAATAGCCGTATTGAATGTTTGGCGGCGACCAATATCATCACTTACTTTCGCAATGGTTTTATGAACATCACGGCGTAGCTCTTTTTGTGCTTTGTTTAATGCTGATACATCTAAAGCAGCAGTTGCTGGCGATTTTGCATATTCATACACTAAATTCCACACACGACCTAAGAAGCGTTTAGCCCCTTCCACGCCGGATTCTTGCCATTCAAGGGTCATTTCTGCAGGGGAAGCAAACATCATAAACAAACGAACCGTATCCGCACCGTATTTTTCCACCATTTCTTGTGGGTCGATACCATTGTTTTTCGATTTCGACATTTTCGTCATACCGCTATGAACGAGTTCACGGCCTTCAGGATCGGTTGCTTTAATAATACGACCTTTCTCATCACGCTCAAGGATAACTTGCGTTGGGCTTACCCAAATACGCTCGTTCGTTGGGCTGGTGTAGTAGAACGCATCGGCAAGCACCATACCTTGACATAACAGTTTGGTTGCCGGTTCGTCCGAATTTAAAATACCCGCATCACGCAATAATTTGTGGAAGAAACGGAAGTAGAGCAAGTGCATTGTGGCGTGTTCAATACCACCGATATATTGATCGACCGGAAGCCAGTAGTTTGCTTCGTCTGAATCTAACATTCCTTCGTGATATTGTGGGCAAGTGTAGCGTGCATAATACCAAGAAGATTCCATAAAGGTATCGAAGGTATCGGTTTCACGCAATGCCGGTTTTCCGTTGTAAGTGGTTTTTGCCCACTGTGGATCGGCTTTGATTGGGCTTTGCACGCCATTCATTACTACATCTTCAGGCAGAATCACCGGTAAATCTTGCAGTGGAACAGTTACTACTTCGCCTTCTTCGGTTGTCATCATCGGAATTGGTGCACCCCAATAACGTTGGCGAGAAACACCCCAGTCACGCAGGCGGAAATTCACTTGGCGTTTGCCCACACCCATCGCCTCTAATTTATCGGCAATCGCATTAAATGCGGCATCAAATTCTAAGCCATCAAATTCAGCAGAGTTGATTAATTTACCGTGTTCGGTATAAGCCGCTTTCGAGAAATCCCACTCTGAGCCATCAAGCGGTTGAATTACTTGATTAATTTGCAAATCATATTTTTGCGCAAATTCAAAATCACGCTCATCGTGTGCAGGCACAGCCATTACTGCACCTGTGCCGTAGTGCATTAATACGAAGTTAGCGACCCAAACTGGCACTTCTTTACCTGTTAATGGGTGGATAGCGAACAAGCCTGTCGCCATCCCTTTTTTCTCCATAGTAGCAAGCTCTGCTTCTGCCACTTTGGTGTTTTTAGCCTCACGAATAAATTCCGCTAATGCAGGATTATTTTCTGCCGCTAATTCGGCTAATGGGTGAGCAGCTGCAACGGCTACATAGCTCACGCCAAAGAAGGTATCTGGGCGAGTGGTGTAAACTGGTAAAGTTGCATTAGAACCTGCAATTTTGAAAGTGATTTCCACACCTTCAGAACGACCAATCCAGTTGCGTTGCATTGTTTTTACTTGATCTGGCCATTGTGGAAGGTTATCTAACTGCGTTAATAGCTCTTCCGCATAATCGGTAATTTTGATAAACCACTGCGGAATTTCACGCTGCTCAACAGGGGTATCACAACGCCAGCAGCAGCCTTCGTGAACTTGCTCGTTTGCAAGCACGGTTTCATCGTTCGGACACCAGTTTACCGTTGAGGTCTTTTTATAAACCAAGCCTTTTTTATAAAGCTCAGTAAAGAACCATTGCTCCCATTTATAATATTCAGGGCGGCAAGTGGTTACTTCACGATCCCAGTCGTAAGAGAAGCCTAGCATTTTAAGCTGACCTTTCATATATTCGATATTTTCGTACGTCCATTTAGCTGGAGCCGTATTATTTTTTACTGCAGCTCCTTCCGCAGGTAAGCCGAAAGCGTCCCAACCCATTGGTTGAAGTACGTTTTTACCGATCATACGCTGATAACGTGAAACCACATCGCCAATGGTATAGTTACGAACGTGCCCCATATGCAATTTACCTGATGGATAAGGCAACATTGAAAGGCAATAATATTTCTCTTTAGTAACGTCTTTAACTGCTTTGAAAACTTTATTTTCTGCCCAATAGTGCTGAACTTTCGGTTCAATCTCACTTGGATTGTACTGCTGTTGCATAAAATCTAACCTTTAAAATTTAAACGAAAAAATTGTTGAAATCATACCGCAAAAACGTGTTTTTTTGAATGGCAAGCGGTGGAATTTGGTGAAAAATTTGCAAATTGTTAGCAGAAGAAAAACTAGACAGCTAAATTCAGAACAGGCAAAATACCGAATATATAACCAGTATTAAAAGGAGCTAGTTATGTCTATTGTAATTGTGGATACCAATTTTGTTGTTCATAAAGAAGATGAAGAGTGGACAGCAGAAGAAGTTAAAATGATAGAAGAGCATCTATTAGAAGAGCAATCGGCTCATTACCAAGCAAAGAAAGATGTACCCAAACAAGTTTATGCTCAGATAACTGAACGTTTATCAAAGGGGGATACAACAGCTTGGGAGCAGTTAGATGATTAGTATTGATTTTAAAAATAACCTATTAGAATTTATTTTCTATGGTTTATTTTCGGAACATACTCAAACGAATATCATCAATGGCTTACAGTTTTATCCAAAAGTAGGAATAGCCTTTCGTAAGGATTTACGCTTTAGAAAGCGAGCAGTTTATCAACGAGAAATAATAGTGTTTTACCAGTTAGATAAAATAGATGAGCCAAAGAAAGTAACAATTATTGCATTCCGTTTAGGCAGAATGAAAAATCCTATTCGTTTAGATACGGTGCAAAACCGTCGAGTAATTGCTGAAATTTTTATGACTTATCCAGACAAAGAGATTAGGGATAAGATTTATTAAAAAAACAAAAAAACCAATCTCATTTTTCTGAGATTGGTTTTATCTAATTCAAAAGTGATTAAGCCGTAATTACTTCCACGCCACCCATATAAGGTCTTAATACTTCAGGTACAGTAATAGAGCCATCTGCATTTTGGTAGTTTTCAAGTACGGCAACTAAGGTACGCCCTACTGCTAAGCCTGAACCGTTTAGAGTATGAACTAAGCGAGTTTTCTTGTCGCCTTTGGCTTTGCAACGAGCTGCCATACGGCGGGCTTGGAAATCCCACATATTTGAGCAAGATGAAATTTCACGGTAAGTATTTTGTGCCGGTAGCCATACTTCTAAATCGTAAGTTTTAGCTGCACCAAAGCCCATATCGCCAGAGCAGAGTAGCATTTTACGGTACGGTAAACCTAAAAGTTGCAATACTTTTTCTGCGTGTCCTGTTAATTCTTCCAATGCTTCCATTGATTTTTCAGGAGCAACAATTTGTACCATTTCTACTTTTTCAAATTGGTGCATACGGATTAAACCACGAGTATCACGTCCGTAAGAACCTGCTTCTGCACGGAAACACGGCGTATGAGCGGTATAACGCAGTGGTAAGCTGTCTTCATCAATGATTTCATCACGAACTAAGTTAGTAACGGGAACTTCCGCAGTTGGAATTAAACCAAATGGGCGTTGTACTTCGTTTGGATCTTGCCCCATCAATGGTTGGGTGTGGAATAAATCTTCACCAAATTTTGGTAATTGACCTGTACCGTAAAGGGTATCGTGGTTCACTAAAAACGGCACGTTGGTTTCCTCATAGCCGTGTTGTTCGGTGTGAAGATCTAACATAAATTGTGATAATGCACGGTGCAAGCGAGCCAATTTGCCTTTCATCACCACAAAGCGGCTTGCGGTTAATTTTACGCCAGCGGCAAAATCTAAACCATTTAAGGCTTCGCCGAGTGCAACGTGATCTTTCACTTCAAAATCAAATTGGCGAGGCTCACCCCAGCGAGAAACTTCTAAGTTTTCGCTGTCATCTTTACCTAATGGCACTTCGTCTGCAGGTAAGTTTGGCACAGAAAGTAATAAATCACGGATTTCGCTTTGAACTTTATCTAACTCTACTTTTGCAGTGTCTAACTCGCTACCCATTGAATCTACTTCTGCTAATAAGGCAGAAATATCTTCGCCACGAGCTTTTGCTGCCCCGATATTTTTCGAGCGAGCATTACGTTCTGCTTGTAAGGTTTCTGTTTTTACTTGTAGCGTTTTACGTTGCTCTTCAAGGCTTTTTACACGCTCTACATCTAAAATGAAATTACGCTTGATTTTTAGTGTTTCTGCCACTTCTTCTAGGTTAGTACGGAGTAGGTTTTGGTCGATCATTTTATGTTCCTTAGTTTAAATTTGTTTTTCAGGTAGAAAGCAAGCGGTTATTTTTCGTAGAAAATTTACAATGCCTCTTTCCCACAAAGAGGTAGGGTAATTATTTATTTACCCACGATTCGCATTTTTCATAATGCGTTGTTTCGCGACTTGCCATTCACGGTCTTTAATATCTTCACGCTTATCGTGCAGTTTTTTACCTTTCGCTAGGCCGATTTTTACTTTCGCCCACGCATTTTTCCAATACATCGAGGTTGCAACAATAGTGTAACCTTCACGATTGACCTTGCCGAAAAGGGAATCTAATTCACGTTTATTTAGCAAAAGTTTGCGAGTACGGGTAGGGTCGCTCACAATATGAGTCGATGCCATATTCAGCGGGGTAATCATCGCCCCAAATAAAAAGGCTTCGCCGTTGCGGAAGATAACATAACTGTCGCTGATATTGCCTTTTCCTGCTCGAAGTGCTTTTACTTCCCAGCCTTGTAGCTCAATACCAGCTTCAATTTCATCTTCAATAAAGTATTCGTGTCGGGCACGTTTATTCAATGCAATCGTATTTGATGCAGCTTTTGGTTTTTTTGCCATAATTTGTATTCATTAATAAAGTTAAACGGAATTTTACTTGAAACGAGCTTGTTAGTGAATGATAAATGCAGCAAGCGGTCGAATTTTAGTAAAATTTTGCAATATTCAAGATAGTTGTAATTGTACTGTTTTGCCTGTTTTAGCAACAAAAGTAACTAATGTATCTAATGTGAATTTTTCTAACTTTCCGTTTACCATATCTGATATACGAGGGCGACTAACACCTAAAATAGAGGCAGCCTCAGATTGTTTCAGCTTATTTTCATCAATCCAATTACTCATTTCATTCATCAACATTAGCTTAGTTTCAATAAGTTGCTGACTTGCGGACTTTAATTTTTGGGCTTCATCAGAAGAAAAACCAAGATCTTCAAAAATATTACTGTCAGCTTCTGTTGTATGGCGAATTTTGGTATCAATATTATTCATTTTCTAACTCCTTTATTGCTGTATAGCGAGCTTTAATAATAGCAATATCTTTTGGGGCAGTTTTCTGTGTTTTCTTTTGAAAAGCGTGTAAGCAATAAACCGCATTTTTGAATTTAGCTAAGTAAACTAGGCGAAATGCCCCAGAGGTATCTTTTACACGAATTTCCATTACGCCAGAACCTAAATTTGACATCGCTTTGAAATCTCGAGGTAATAAACCTTGCTGAACTAAATCAAGGTCAAAGCCAAGCTCCCTTTTAATGTTATCGGGAAATTCACGAATATCATCTAGGGTTGAACCAACCCAACGAATAGGTTTTCGTTTAGAAATAAGGGTATTCATAATGTATAAAATTTTATACCGTTAATAAAAATATGCAATAGAAAATTTTACTCAAACCTATCCGCTAATAAAAACTGCAACACCGAATCCATTCTTAAATGAGGGATTGGTTGGTCATAGCCAATCTGCTTTGGCTCGAATTGGTCGAACTCAAAACGGTTAAATTGCCAATAGTTTTTATCAGGCAAACGGCTTGGCACCGTGCCGGGGTAGAGCGTAACTTGTTTTTTATCGCTTGAGCGAATGCCACGAATGGCTCTGATGCTTTTATCATTTTGGGTAACTTTGACCGCATCCGTTGCTTGAATAGCAGAAATGGCTAAATAGCCTGTTTCAATGCCATCAAATTCAGCGTGTCTACCACCTTCTTGCACAAGTTGTCGCATTAGACTTTCTAAATTGGGTATTTGATCGCTGGTGATATGATCTGCCTTTGTCGCAATAAACAAGAGCTTGTCGATATTTGAGGAAAATAGGCGACTAAACAGCGAGCGGTTACCATAATGGAAATGTTTAAACAGTTGCTGTAGCCCTAATTTCATTTCCATAAATTCGTTGTAGCCATAATTTAACGGCGTGAGGCAGTCTGCCAGAATCACTTGGCGGTCAAATTGCGAGAAGTAATCTTCATAAAACGGCTTGACGATTTTTTTCTGGTAATGCTCATAGCGTTTTTTGAGGGTATGGAAAACGCTATTTTTATCGCTTTGCTCTAATTTTTCCCAATCGGCTTCGTTTAAATCTAATAATGGGAAGAATTGGAAAACAGGTGCACCTTTCGCATTTTCCGTTGACAATACAAATCTACCCGGCTGAATATATTGCATTCCCTGTGCTTTACAGGCAAGCAAATAATCGGTGTATTGCAGGCTTAACTCCGCCAATACGTTTTCATCAGTTTTTGCAAAAAGATCGATTTCTTTGACCGCTTGCAGCCAAGACTGAGCCAGTTCTGCACGTTCATCTTTATGCACCGCTTGTTGGGTTTGCGACCACTCTTTATAGGAAAGAGAAAGTAGCGGTAAGTCCAACAACCATTCGCCAGGATAATCAAAAATATCCAGATACAGCGTGCTGGTTTCTTTAATATGGCGAAGCAACGAGTGCTGGCGTTGGTAACGAATGGCAAGGCGAATTTCGCTAATGCCTGTGGTGGAATTTGGCCAGCGAGGAGGCGTTGCTTCAAAACATTGGCGGTTTTTATCATATTCAAAGCGAGGAATGGTTAAATCCCCCTGTTCCACTCGTTTAACAGACAGAATTTGCCCGTTGCGAGCGGGAGCAAATAAATTAAGATGAGTATTGTCTGCTTTATTGATATGTAAAAGTTGATCAACAAGGCTCGTGATAAACGCCGTTTTACCACTACGACTTAAGCCTGTAACGGCAAGGCGTAAGTGATTATCTAGCCCACGCTGAACAAAGTTATTGAGTTTATGATGAATTTTAGAAAACATTTTGCAAAATTTATTGATAAAATAACCGCTTGATTATACAACGTTGCAGAGTAGTGTGAAATGGAAAACAAAAAACAGGCAGAAATTGAGCTGAAAATAATGCTCGAACCGCATAATATTGCACCAATTGAAAATTGGCTAAATAGCGTGAAAGAATTTGAATTGCTTGAGCAGAAATCTCAAATGCTAGGCAATCGTTATTATGATACGCCAGAGCAGTTTTTTGCTTCAAAGCAAATGGGGTTACGGGTTCGTTCACAAAATCATCAATTTGAGATCACGCTTAAAACTAAAGGCGAGATCGTAGGCGGATTGCATATTCGCCCTGAATATAATTTAGCATTATCAACTAATCAGCCCGATTTTCTCGCCTTAGCCCAAAAATATCATCTGCCTTTTGAAAATGCGGAGCAGATTGCTAATCGCCTACAAACGATTTTTAGCACAGATTTCACTCGCCAAATCTGGTTATTTAAGGTAGGAGAGTCTGAAATTGAAGTGGCGTTAGATCAGGGCTTAATCAAAAATCAATATGGCGAAGAGGCAATTTCCGAGTTGGAATTTGAAATTAAACAGGGTAATTTAACTGATTTGTTCCGCTTAGTGGAAGCAATGCCAAAAACTGATGGAATGTGGTTAAGTGGTTTGAGTAAAGCTCAACGTGGTTATTTGATTGGACAAGCGGTTAAATTTGAACAAAAAATTGCAAATACGATGCAGCAAGAAAATAGTTATCAACTTGAGCAAAAATTGGCTGATTTTATTCGTGTAGGAAATGAAAATAAAGCGGTGTTAGCACGGTTTAATCAATGCACAAATCAGCAGTTAGAAACTTGGGAAGAAGCGAAAACGCTTGCGAAAAACCGAGATTATTTAATGTTAAATTTAGAAACATTGAAAATATTATAGTAAAAAACCACAGAATAATTTCTTTGGTTTTCGTTTATTTTACAATTTCAAATTCTAACCCTTTGAATACTTGGTCGTTGATTTGGATTTCCATTTTATATTTACCGATAGGATCGGTCTTATCGAATGTCCAGCAGCGTCCCAAATATTTTTCGGTATTGCTACTGGTAATTTCGGTAATAATCAGATGCTCTTTTTTATCTTTTGATGATTCTATTGTAGAATTTTCGGAAGTCAGATTTATAGCATCCGGTGCATAAAAAGCCTCTGCAATGGTGACCTTATTTGGGATCAGAAGGTTATAGCTACGCCAACAAAGTTGGTTTTGCTTTTTGCTGATCGAAAGAGTATTGCCGGCAATCGGCTTAGGCGTTTTCTTGCTGATATCGACAACCTGTAATGAAACCATAGGTTTATCTTTAGATGGTAATGCTTGCTTAGCTGGTTTATCTACTGCGGAAAAACTATACTGTGTGGATATAATTAGTGTTAATGCAACCCATAATTTATTCATTTTTTATTTTCTCCGATATTTGATGTTTTTCTCGCAACTGATTGGCAATAATTTGAATGGCCTCTCCAGCACTTATGCCTTCAGCCATCAATTTTTGAATTTCTTCTACTGCCGCTTGTTGCTGTTCGTGGGTAAGTGATAAAAGTGAATTATCCATATAATTGTCCTGTTAGTCTAACGGAATTGGGTAAAGTTCCAGTCAAAAAATGTAAAGAGTGTTTGCCACTGTTCATCAAGCGGTGCGATTATCTCAATTTTTTGCAAATTTTTTGGGTGTTGAAATTGCAACTTATAGGCGTGCAACATTAAACGGCTCACACCTGATTTTTCATTTAACGCTCTGTTTTGATGTAAATCGCCATATTTGCTATCGCCCATAATCGGATGGAAAAGATGTTTTAGATGGCGGCGGAGCTGGTGCTTTCTTCCTGTTTTGGGATTTAATTCAACTAAGCTATAACGAGCGGTTGAATGTTTACCCACAGGGTAGCGAATTTCAACCGTTGCTAAACCTTTATAATCGGTAATAGCCTCTTGAGCCTCTTTTTCTTGCGAAAATTTATCGGCAATTTTATCTAAAATCACTTTGAGTGGGTAATCGATTCGATCTTCTCCCTGCAAATACCCTCGTACAACCGCTAAATAGGTTTTCTGCACCTGATGTTGTTCAAACTGTTCGCACATCAGTCGGGCTGTTTCACTATTTAATGCGAAAAGTAAAACGCCCGAAGTGGGGCGGTCAAGCCGATGAATCGGGAAAATGTGTTGCCCGATTTGGTCTCTCAAAGTTTGCATTGCAAACACCGTTTCGTGTTTATCTAACCAAGAACGATGTACTAACATTCCGGCAGGTTTGTTGATGGCGATAAGTAAGTCGTCTTGGTATAAAATATCTAAGGTCATAATACGGTTAAGTATAAGTGTAATTTATCAAATCTCCCCCAGCCCCTCTTTTCTAAAGAGGGGAGCTAGATCTCCATAATAAATGAATTCATCTTACTAAACGGGCTCTTAAATAACCAGATACACTCAAGATTTTCTCAGAATGATCCCCCCCTCTTTAGCAAAGAGGGGAGGGGGAGATTTGTCAGAATAATAAAAGAACTGAGAGTTAAATTAATCTTTCAACAATTTTTCTAAGTCTAATAGTGGTTCACAAATCGCTTGTAAATAACCTTCGTTTTTCAATGCCTCTTCTAAATACGGTGTAATCGCAAAATTGCGAGGTAAATTTGTATTAGCGTCTAAAATAGCTCGCATTCTTGGAATGAAAATCCATTGCAGCCATTGTGTTGGTGTAAGTGTTTCGACACAAAATGGTTGATCATTAGCTAGTGCCTCGTGGCTTGGTGCGGTGGCTTCCCAAAGTTGATTAACTCTAAGGGCGATTTCTAAATTAGATAAATACTGTATAACTTGTGATTTCATTTCAGTTTCGCTTGTGAAATTGGTCTTTTTCAGGTAAAAATAAGGGCAGATTTTACCACTCAAATTTATTTCGCTCTAGGGATTTATATGCAAAAGACAGATTCAACTCATCAGCCAACCATTTTACAAAAAATCGTACAAGATAAAGCCATTTGGGTGGAAGAAAAACAGCAAGATTTCCCATTGAGCGAGTTTCAGCACAAAATCGTAAAAAGCGATCGGGATTTTTACGCCTCGTTGGCAAAGGGTACGCACCAAGAGCCTGCTTATATTTTGGAATGCAAAAAAGCCTCGCCATCAAAAGGGTTAATTCGAGCAGAGTTCGATTTAGATAGCATTGCATCAATCTATAAAAATTATGCAAGTGTGATTTCCGTTTTGACTGATGAGCAATATTTTCAGGGAGATTTTCGCTATATCGACCAAGTCAAACAGCAAACAACACAGCCGATTTTGTGTAAAGATTTTATGATTTCGCCTTATCAAGTGTACCTCGCCCGTTTTTATAATGCGGATGCGATTTTACTGATGTTATCGGTGGTTGATGATGAAACCTATCGTGAGCTCTCGAGCTTAGCCCACGAGCTAGGAATGGGGGTTTTGACTGAAACCAGCACTGAATCTGAGTTTGAGCGTGCATTAGCTTTAGGGGCGAAAGTGATTGGCGTAAATAACCGTGATTTGCACACGCTTACCATTGATATGAACCGTATAGTGCGTTTGGTGGAAAAATACCAAGAGAGAATTCCTGCTGATGTGTGTTTAATTTCAGAGTCGGGCATTAACGATCACAATCAAGTCAAACGCATTAAGCCTTATGTTCACGCCTTTTTAATCGGCAGTAGTTTAATGGGCAGCTCGGATCTGAACAATGCGGTGCGTGCAGTTATGTTCGGCGAAAATAAAGTGTGCGGTTTAACCCGTGTGCAAGATGTTAAAGCTGTTTATGATCAAGGTGCATTGTATGGTGGTTTAATTTTTGCAGAAGGCTCGCCACGCCAGCTTTCACTTCGCCAAGCTCAAGAATTGGTCGTGAATGCACCGCTTCGTTATGTTGGTGTTTTCCAAGATCAAGCGGTCGAATTTGTCGAAAAAATTGCAAAACAGCTTGAACTGTTTGCGGTGCAATTACACGGCTCTGAAGATGATAAATACATTGAGGAGTTGGCTGAAAAACTGGGCGATCAAACTCAAATTTGGAAAGCATTATCCATTGATGTTGATGCCGAAAGCCTAGAGTTTTCCGATAATCCACAAATTACTCGTTATATATTAGACAGCAAAGTGGCAAATCAGCAAGGTGGCACAGGTAAAGCCTTTAATTGGGAGTTAATTCTAGAAGCGTTGAAGCAGAAAGCCTTGTTAGCTGGCGGTATTAATGTAGAGAACATTGAAGCCGCTTTGGCTCAAGGCTGCTTAGGGGTAGATTTAAACTCAGGCGTTGAAAGTGCCAAAGGTGTAAAAGATTTTGCAAAATTAACCGCTTGTTTTACGAAAATTATTCACGCATAGCGACACAGCGAATTAAAGTGTGTTAGAATAAAACCGATATTTTAACAATAACTAACAATGAGGATTTATATTATGGGTATTTTTGGATATTCAATGCTAACAGTAGCTTTCGCACTTGGTATGATCGTATTTTTGGCCTACAATATTTTCTAATATTTATTCACTATTAAGACACGGAAAATCGCTTGGTTTTCCGTGTTTTGTTTTGAGGGATATGATGTCTAAACTCACTTTTGCCTCACTTTCATTTAATTCAGCAAATACCCCTGTTTCTGAACAATTTGATGATATTTATTTTTCTACTCAAGATGGGCTAGCCGAAAGCTATTATGTTTTCCAAGAAAGTAATCAACTTTGGGAAAAATGGCAATCGCATTCAAAAGAGGCGTTTGTGATTGCGGAAACAGGCTTTGGCACAGGGTTAAATTTTTTAGCCGTTGCGGATAAATTCCAACAATTTCAAATAGAATTTCCACGAAGTAAACTTAAACGACTTTATTTTATTTCGTTTGAGAAATTCCCGCTCACTTCAAGCCAGTTAAGCGAAGTTCATCAACATTGTCTACAATTTGCAACATTATCTGAAAATTTGACCGCTTGTTGGCAGCCACGCCAGACGGGGTGTCAGCGTTACCATTTTGACAATATCTATTTAGATCTATGGTTTGGTGATATTGCTGAGAATTTGCCCCAGCTAGGCGATCTTTATAATGGAATAGTTGATGCGTGGTTTTTAGATGGTTTCTCGCCCGATAAAAACCCTGAAATGTGGAACGAGCATTTATATCAACAGATGTTTCGTTTAAGTGCAAATGGCGGTAGCTTTGCGACTTTTACGGCCTCCAGTAATGTGAGAAGAGGCTTGCAAGCCGCAGGTTTTGAGGTAAAAAAACGCAAAGGTTTTGGTAAAAAACGGGAAATGCTATGGGGAGAGAAGCCGCTCGAAAGCACTATTCAACCGCCTAATTATCCTTATTTTTATGCCAAAAATGAAAATGTAGACGATATTGCGATTATCGGCGGCGGTGTGGCGAGCTTATTTGTGGCGTTATCGCTGTTAGAGAAAGGTAAAAAAGTCACGCTTTATTGTAAAGATGAAAAACTCGCAATGAATGCTTCTGGCAATTTGCAAGGGGCGATTTATCCGCAATTAAGCGATGACGATGAGCGAAATGTACGGTTTTATATCCACAGTTTTGATTATGCGTTGCAGCGATTATCACAACTTAAAGCGGAAATTGAATTTGAGCATAACCTCAATGGTGTGGCACTTTACGCTTATAACGATAAAACAGCGAAAAAACTTGTGAAGATGGCTGAGCAGACCGATGACGAAATGCTATTTAAATTATGTTCTGCTGAGGAGTTAAGCGAGAAATTAGGCTTAACTGTGCCAAAGGGGGGAGCATTTATTCCGCAAGGTGGTTGGCTTTCGCCAGTCGAATTAGTGAGAAATGGTTTTTCTTGGCTTGAGTCGAAAGGGTTGAAGATTGTACGTAGCCATAAAGTAGAGAATTTAACTTTTTCTAATGATATGTGGCAATGGAAGACCAATGGCGAAACTTTTCAGCACCAAGCGGTTGTACTGGCAAATGGGCATACGTTGAATGAATTTAGCCAAGCGAATGGCATTCCGCTTTATCCTGTACGAGGGCAAGTAAGCCAAATTCCAACAAGCTCGCTGTTACAAAAACTAAATTGTGTGGTTTGTTATGATGGCTATTTAACACCTGTTTCAAAAGCAGATACGCATTGTATTGGGGCAAGCCATATTCGAGATAATGCGGAAACTGATTTTAGTGAAGCAGAACATTTAGAGAATATTGCAAAACTTCAGCAAAATTTGACCGCTTGTAAATGGACAGATGGAATTGATTTATCCCAAAACCGAGCGAAAGTGGGCATTCGAGCTGCATTTCGAGATAGAGTGCCGATGGTTGGGGTTATTCATCACTTTGAAAAGCAAAAAGAGCAGTACGCTAATTTGTATAATCAACTAAGGCGAAAACAAGCGGTCGAAAATGCGGAAATTTTTGCAAATTTATATATGGTAAATGGTTTGGCCTCTCGTGGTTTAACCACCGCTCCATTATTGGGGGAGTTTTTGGCAAGTTTGATTGCAAATGAGCCTGTGCCGATAAGTGAGGATATTTGGCATAATTTAAGCCCAAATCGTACTTGGTTAAGAAAACAGTTGAAAGGTTCTAAAGTTGAATAAGAATAAGCCCCGAAATTGGAATTTCGGGGTTTATTTTTTATTAGCGAATAATACCGCGTGTAGAACGTTTGAAGAACTGTTTGAAAATCGCAATAGCAGGCTCTGTTGCTGCAAGTTGATCAATTTCAACAAGACATTCTTCTAATGTTTTGCCGCTTGAGTAGATTAGTTTATAGACTTTGCGGATTGCGTGTAATGTTGCTTTATCAAAGCCACGGCGTTTTAAGCCCTCAAGGTTGATACCAAACGGACGAGCGTGGTTACCTTGTGCCATTACATAAGGTGGAACGTCTTGGCTAACCATTGAACCACCGCCTAGCATAACGTGTGAACCAACCACAACGAATTGGTGGATAGCCGACATACCGCCTACGATAACGAAATCATCTAATGTAACGTGTCCGGCAAGAGTACCGTTGTTGGCAATAATACAACGATTACCGATAGAGCAGTCGTGTGCGATGTGGGTATTGATCATAAATAAATTATCATCACCAATTTTGGTTACGCCACCACCTTGCACTGTACCACGATGGATAGTAACACTTTCACGAATACGGTTGCGATTGCCAATAATTACTTTGGTTGGTTCGCCTTGATATTTTAAATCTTGGTTAATTTCACCAATACTGGCAAATTGGAAAATTTGGTTATCCTCGCCAATTTCGGTTACACCGTTAATTACAACGTGAGAATGGATTTTTGTTCTCGCTCCGATTTTGACGTCTTTACCGATAACAGAATATGGACCAATTTCAACGTGTGCACCAATCTGTGCGCCATCTTCAATAATAGCAAGCGGGCTGATTTTAGCTGTTGAGTCAATGAGACGCATAGTTAGCTCCTTTTTAAGCGAGTTAAATTATTTACGACGGGCACACATTAAGTCTGCTTCGCAAACTAATTTTCCATCAACGTAGGCTTTACCCGTAAATTTAGTGATACCACGAACTTCTTTTAAAAATTCCACTTCAAGTTGAAGTTGATCGCCCGGCACTACAGGGCGTTTAAAGCGGGCATTATCAATCGCAGCAAAGTAGTAGAGTTCGTCATCACTTAACTTACCATAAGTTGCAACTGCAAGAACACCTGTTGCTTGGGCCATTGCTTCAAGAATTAATACTCCCGGGAAGATAGGTGCGCCAGGGAAGTGGCCGGTAAAACAAGGCTCATTGAAGGTTACATTTTTAATTGCTTTTAACCATTTTCCTTCCTCATAATCGGTTACACGATCAACTAACAGGAAAGGGTAGCGATGAGGTAACATATCCATAATTTCGGTTACTTCAATAATTTTAGGTTCACGATTTTCAGTTGTAATTTCTGTCACTTTAAGACCTCTAAATAAAAAATTAATCGTTAAAACGTTTTTCGAGTGATTTTAAACGCTTATTCATTGCATCAATATTCATTACCAATGCGGCTGTTTTTCGCCATTCTTTATTGGTTTGTAGAGGAATACCTGATGAGTAAATCCCTTTTTCTGTGATAGGTCGCATCACCATTCCCATACCGGTAATAATTGCACCATCACAGATTTCCATATGACCATTAATAACACTTGCCCCACCAATTTGGCAGAAACGACCTACTTTTAAACTACCCGCCATAATTACGCCACCGGCAACGGCAGTACCAAAGCCAATATGAACATTATGGGCGATTTGGCATAGGTTATCAATAATCACATTATCTTCAATAATAGTTGGATCTAATGCGCCACGATCAATACAAGTGCAAGAGCCAATTTCTACACGATTACCAATAATCACACCGCCTGTTTGCGGAATTTTAATCCATTGCCCTTTATCATTAGCATAGCCGAAACCATCACTACCAATCACCGCAGAAGATTGAATTAAGCAATCAGAACCGATTTGTACATTATGATACACCGAAACATTCGCCCAAAGCTGAGTTCTGGCCCCGATTTTACTGTTTTTTCCAACAAAACAGCCTGCTCCAATGATTGCATCATCGCCTAGTTCTACACCGCTTTCAATAACGGCATTTGCCCCAACAGAGACATTTTTACCCAATTTTGCGTCAGTTGAAATAACAGCACTTGGGTGAATATTTGACGCTGCTTTAGGGGTGGAATCCATATATTGTGCAAGCCTAGCATAGGCAACATAAGGATTCTCTACAATAATTAAATTTTGGTCTTCAAGGCAAAATTCTACATCTGCAGGACTAACAATAATTGCCCCTGCATTGCAAACAGTTAAATTTTCACGATATTTTGCATTTGAAATAAAGGTAATTTGCGAGCTATTGGCTTTGTCTAAAGCGGCAATGCTTTGAATAGCCAAATCGGCGTTACCCCTAAGAGTACCGCCGATATGCTCCGCTAACTCAATTAAACGGAAATTTGCCATTATTTTTTCGCTTCTTCTGGTTTAGTTTCTTCAGCCTTTGCCTCTGCTGCTTTTTCAGTAGCAGGTTGAGCTTCCGCCGGTTTCTCTATTTTGATGTCAGGGTGTTTTTTCACAATAGCTTCCAGTACTGCTTCAGTAATATCTTTACTTTCATCTTCTGCATAAAGTGCAACTTGTGGTTGAAGAACTAGCGTATAACCTTTCGATTTTGCAATTTCTTTAATTGTTGCATTTACTTCATCAATAGCCTGTTTTTGTGCTTCTTGTGGATTAATGCCACCATTTTCTTTATTCGCTTGTTCAATTTTCTTTTGGAATTCATCAGCACGTTTTTGGAAGGCCTCTGCTTTTTTCGCAAAATCTGCTTCACGCTTTTGAATTGCATCTACTTTCTTCTGGAAAGCATCTGCTTCTTTTTGAATTGCGTTTTGACGAGCTTGAATATCTTTTGAACGCAGACGTGGTGCTTCTTTTTCTAATGCAGCTACTTTCTTTTTAATAGAGGCTTCTACTGTTTTTTGTTCATTTTGTAACTTTTGAGCATCAGCGTTAATTTTGTCACGTTCAGCAGTTAATTCTTTATTTTCTTCAGCTAATTTTTTATCATCTTCTGCAAATTTTGATTGGCTTTCTTTTATAAATTTATTGAATTTTACCGTGGCATCTAATAATACAGGGTGGTTTTGTAAAACGTAAGTCGGATCAACAAAACCGATTGTATCAGCGGCAGTAGCCATACCAGTTGCACTTGCTAAAGCAATTGTTAAACTTGTTGTTTTAAATAATTTTTTCATAGGTTTTCCTTTTTAAATAAACGCTTAAATAAGCGATCAATTTGCAAATTTCATCACATTTTTGACCGCTTGCACTGAATTAGAATGAGCTACCGATATTAAATTGGAATTGCTCAATTTCATCATGCTCATATTTGCGAATAGGTTTTGCATAAGAGAATGATAATGGTCCAATCGGAGAGAGCCATTGGAACGCTAGGCCTGCAGAAGCACGGAAACGTTTGAAGTCACCATAATTAGGTAATGTTGAGTATTCTGTTTGTTTCCATTTTGTATTCCAGGCAGTAGCAGCATCAACAAATATAGAGGTTCTTACATTATGTTGATATTTATCGCTCACAAAAGGCGTTGGTGTAATTAATTCTAAACTTGTCGCAGCTAAAGCGTTACCACCAATAATCTCGTTTTTCACATGATCAAATGCGTTAGATTGATTATTATAGTAAATTGCTTTCGGTCCAATTGCCCCATAAGAGAAGCCTCTTAAGGTGCCAATACCCCCTGCGGTGTAAAGTTGATAGAATGGAACCTCTTTGCCACTAAAACCATTAGTGTAGGCTAGGCTTGCTTTAGTTGAAATTATCCATTTGTGTTCACGATTTAATGGGTAATAGTTTCTAAAATCTGCACTTACACGATAGTATTTATTATCCGACCCTGGAATAGTAATTTTGCCACTAAGACTTGCAGCGGTTCCTTCAGTTGGGAAATAACCTCTGTTTAAGCTGTTATAGTTCCAACCTAGTGAGAAATCAAAATCATCTGCTTTGATTTTGTCATAGTAGCTTGAGCGAGGATTAAACTCAAAGTTCATTGATTTTACATATTTTTCACGCGTATATTCACGAGCTGCATTTTTGATTTTATCGTGCGTATAACCTAACCCTAAGTAGTATGAGTTATTTTCATTTACAGGGAAGCCTAGTGTGCCATTAATGCCGTAAGTTTGGCGTTTATATGAAGTAACGTTATCATTTTTTGAGTTATTGTAATCTTCATAGAACGCATTACCACCTAAACTCACGCCATCTTTTGTGAAATAGGGTTCGGTATAACCTAAGTTAATGCTTGTGCCATAGTCATTACGGTTACCATTTAAACTAATAGTTGAACCCATACCCAAGAAATTATCTTGCTTAATCCCAGCTTGATAGCTAATACCATTTTCTGTACCGTAACCGATACCGAAGTTAATACTACCCGTATTACGCTCTTTGATTTTATATATAATATCAACTTGGTCTGAGGTGTTTTCTACATTTTGCATTGACATATCAACACTTTCATAGAACCCTGTTCTTTCTAAGCGAGCTTTACCTAGTGAGGCTTTATTTGTTGATAACCAAGCACCTTCTTGCTGACGCATTTCACGGCGTAGAGTGGAGTCTGCGGTTATATCATTGCCCTCAAAACGGATTTTACGTACATAAATTCGACGACCTGCATCAACGACAAAGCTGATTTTAACGCTGTTATCAGCATCATTAAATTGTGGGTAAATATCTACTTTTGTAGAACCATAACCAGCATCGCCTAAAATTTGTTTAATATCTTCTTCGATTTGTGTTAAATCAGCTTTACGGAACCGTTGACCAGCTTTAAAACCTTTTAATAACGGATTTAATTTATCGTCCATATTGGCTGTATTACCAACAATACGCATCTCACTGATATTATATTGTGAACCTTCATTTAATTTATAAGTAAGGTTTACTTCAGTTTTATCATTATTAAATTGTACGTCGGTGCCTTCAATCACAAATTTTGCATAACCACGATTTAAATAGAAATCTCTTAATGTTTCTAAATCTTTTTGGTAGGTCGCTTGCTCAAATTTACTACTTTCAAAAATATTCCACCAAGAAACGTCTGGTTGAATATCTAAGTTTTCTAATAATTTTTTATCAGAGAACGCATTATTTCCTTCAAATTTAATTGTCTTGGCTTTTGCAACATCGCCTTCATCAATTACTAATTTAACATTAACACTGCCTTGCGCATTATTTGTTACAACCGTATTGATTTTTGCCAAATAACGACCAGTAGCGTTGTAATGTTCAATCAAACTCTCTTTAAACGCATCTAATTTTGCTGCGTTGAAAATTTCACCTTCATTGATTAAGTTTGCTTTTAAATTTTGTTCTAAAGCCTCTTTGGGGATAGCTTGGTTGCCCTCAATTTCTACTTTACTGATAATTGGTTTTTCTGCCACTTTGATAACAAGGGTATTGCCTTCTCGTTTTGCACGCACATCGGCAAAACGTTGTTGGCTAAATAAGTGAAGAACAACATTAGATACATCATTATCTGTGGCGGTTTGACCTACTCTAACAGGGATAGACGAAATAATAGCTGCACCTGTTGTTGGTTGTACGCCTTCAACACGAATGTCTTTAACTACGAAAGGTGCAGCAACTACACCATTAGCAATTAAAAGAGAAGAAAGTAATAATTTTTTCATTGAAATTATCCTATAAATCTTTTGCAAGATGATTGCAAAAATGTTTGAAAAATAAACCGCTTGTTAAAAATGAATAATGTCATTTATAAAAGCAAAAAACATTAATCCCAGCACAAATATAATGCCGATTTGTTGAAATAACATCTGTACTTTTTCTGATAATGTTTTGCCTCGAATAGCTTCGACTGCTAATAAAATCAGTTGTCCGCCATCTAATGGCAAAATTGGAAATAGATTCATTACTCCTAAATTGACACTGATTAGTGCCATAAAACTTAAGTAATAAATCCAGCCAATTTCAGCCGTTGCCCCCGCTCCTTTTGCCATTGAGATAGGACCACCCAAATTTTTAATTGATAAATCGCCAGTAATCAGATTACCAATAAATTGCAGTATGGTTTGAATTAAAGACCATACTTTTTCCATACTTTTATAAAATGCAGTAAGAATATCATATTTTAATTCGGTTCGATATTTATCTGCAAGCCTTTCGTATGTTGGCACAATACCGATAATATAGCGGTTATCTCGCTGTTCGGGTTGAATACTTAGTGTCTTTATTTGCCCTTTTTGTTCAACTTGTATCTCAATTAAATTGCCTGTTTGAACATTTTCTACAAGGGTAGTCCAATTAAAAGGTTGTTGATTCACCTTGAGAATTCTATCACCCGAAGATAATCCCACTTTTTCAGCAGGAGAATTTTCTACCACTTCTTTAATTTCAGGCATTACTTTTGTGCTCTTAGGGCGAATACCTAACACCGTTAATGGGTTTTCTTTGGCACTATCAATATTCCAGTTAGAAAGATCTAATTGATAGCGTTGGATGGCTTGGCTATCAATTAATCGCCCTTCTAGTTGCACATTTTTATTGCCCACTGATCCGACTAATGCAAGGGAAGCACTTTCCCAATCGTGAATGTTTTGATTACCAATTTTAGTAATTTCTAACTCAGTAGGTAATTGAGCTTGTGCTGCAATAGTATTAGGTAACACTTCGCCAATTACAGGTTTAATGGTAGGAATACCCGAAACAAATACCGCCCAATAAGCAAGGATCGCAAAAATAAAATTGGCAGCAGGGCCTGCAAAAATAATAAATGCACGTTGTAAAACAGATTTTGTGGCTAATGATTGCTCTGGTGTTGCATCAACACCTTGCTCGCCATTCCACATTTGCACATAGCCGCCGAGTGGAATTAATGAGAAGGCAAACTCTGTGCCGTGCTTATCTGTTTTTCTAAATAGCACTTTACCGAAACCGATAGAAAAACGAGTTACTTTTACACCACATTTGCGTGCAGCCCAAAAATGTCCGTATTCGTGGACGAATACCAGCACGCAGATTAAAACAAAAAAGGCAATAGTCGAAGTCATAGCTTATAACACAAAAAAGAAGAATGTTGCGAAAAATGGAATTGCCGCTGTTAAGCTATCAATACGATCTAAAATACCGCCGTGTCCCGGAATGAGATTACTGCTATCCTTAATACCAGCTTGGCGTTTGAACATACTTTCAGCTAAATCGCCTAGTACAGAAATTGCCACCGTTGCGATAGAAACTAAAATAAATGGCGTAGTGGCTAATTCTCTGCCGAATACATTTGCTGGTGTAAGCTGTAAGAAAGCAAAAGCAATTACGCCAGAGGTTAATAAACCACCGAAAACACCTTCCCACGATTTACCCGGAGACACTTTTGGTGCAAGTTTACGTTTTCCAAAAGCTCGACCAGCGAAATAAGCACCTGAGTCTGCCCCCCAAACTAATAAGCAAACATAGAGGAATAAATAAGTGCCTTGATACGGATCAACGTGGTAATTATAGAAACGTAATGCTAAAACACCAATTAAAAAAGGAATTAAGGTGGCAAAACCAAATAAGAATTTAGCCACAACTGATTTTTCCCATAGTTTTGCAGAATTTGGATAAGTAACCACTAATGCAAGGCCAATTAACCACCAAATACAGCCAATAAAGAGAATAGGCGTGGTTTCATCAGTCAGAAAACGTGTTGCACGGATGTAATCGGTATTCGCAATGATTGCAAATAGTAATAAACAGATAGTTACCATTGCGACAATTGCACGAGGTACTGGGCGTTTAAAGCCCGCAAATTGAGCCCATTCCCACGTTGCCGCAACAATAATTACAGATAAAGTGATGGTTAATGGCAATGGAGAAAGCCAGAAAATAGCTGCCAATACGGCAATAATCATAATAATTGCTGAAAGTACACGTTCTTTAAGCATTGTCTGTCCTTGTAATTGTATTAACAGCCACCAAATCGGCGTTCACGCTGTTGGTACGCTAAAATTGCTTCACTAAAAGTTTCTTCATTGAAATCAGGCCATAACACAGGGCTGAAAAAGAGTTCTGCATAGGCAATTTGCCATAATAAAAAGTTACTAATGCGTTGTTCGCCACTGGTTCTAATAAGTAAATCCACCTGCGGTTGTGTTTCTGTTGCTAAATGTTGCTGAAATAATTCAGGAGTAATTTGTGCAATATCAAGTTGATTTTCTTTTACTTGTAACGCTAATTTTTGTGAAGCCTGAACAATATCCCAATAGCCACCGTAGTTAGCAGCAATATTTAAAATAAGCCCTGTATTGTTTGCCGTTAAGTTTTCTGATTCTGCGATACGTTTTTGTAAACTTTCGCTAAAAGCAGATTTATCGCCAATAATATTTAAGCGGATATTATTTTTGTGTAATTTTTTAACCTCAGAATCTAAGGCCTTCATAAAAAGTGTCATTAAAGCAGATACTTCAGTTTCGGGTCTGCTCCAGTTTTCACTACTAAAAGCATAAAGCGTTAAGACTTTAATTTGATGTTTAGCTGCAAAACTTACCGCAGAACGAACCGCTTTCACACCATTTTGATGCCCGAAAATGCGTAATTTTCCTTTCTGCTTAGCCCAACGACCATTGCCATCCATAATAATTGCAACGTGTTTTGGCATATTTTGAGGATCAAAGTTCACAGGTCCACTCACTAAAATAATAGAGATAAGATAAAAATGGCACTAACTATACCATAGGATAAAGCGTAGTGGAATTAACAAGCGATATTTGCACAAGTTTTTATAAAAAAATGAAAAAACTTAATGATTGTCATCAAATTGTCATAATTGTTTTCTACACTTAGTCACGCAACAGCAATTTAATGTAAGGAGAATTACTATGCTAATGCGTCAGACTAAAAAAGTAATGTTATTAGGTTCTATTTTTGCCTCAGTGGTAGTGGCTTCTCACGCACACACTATTACAGGAGCTGGGGCATCATTTCCTTATCCGATTTATGCGAAATGGGCTGCTTTATATGAAAAAGAAACGGGTAATAAAGTCAATTATCAATCAATTGGATCGGGCGGTGGTCAGCAACAAATTATCGCAAAAACTGTTGATTTTGGGACATCTGATGACCCGATGAAAGCAGAGTTATTACAACAACATCAATTATTACAATTCCCTGCTATTATTGGTGGTACAGTGCTAGTGGTTAATATTCCTGGTATTAAAGAAGGTGAATTAACACTTTCTGGCGATTTAGTTGCTCAAATCTATCTGGGCAAAGTAGCTAAATGGAATGATGCGGCTATTCAAAAATTAAACCCCAATTTAAATCTGCCTGATAAAGATATTCTTGTGATTCATCGCTCGGATGGTTCTGGCACCACTTTTGGTTTTACTAACTACTTATCTAAAGCATCAAGTGAATGGAAATCAACAGTCGGTGAAGGAAAAGCCGTGAAATGGCCAAAAGGACACGGTGGTAAAGGTAATGAGGGGATTGCAGCTTATGTTCGCCAAATGAAATATTCAATTGGTTATGTGGAATATGCTTACGCAAAACAAAACGAACTTGCGTGGACAGCATTACAAAATCAATCAGGCGAATTTGTTCAGCCGAACAAGGAAAGTTTTATGGCGGCAGCAAGTAATGCAAAATGGAATGAAGCAGAAGGTATGGGCGTAATTCTTACCAATGAAGCAGGCGAAAAATCTTGGCCGATTACCGCAGCAAGTTTCATCTTAATTCATAAAAAAGAGGGCAAGCCTGAAGCAACGCAAAATGTGGTGAAATTCTTTGATTGGGCGTTTGCAAAAGGGCAGCGTGTGGCAGAAGAATTGGATTATGTGCCAATTCCTGAAGAGGTTGTAAAACGCATTCAAGCTAAATGGAACGCTGAATTGCAAAAATAAGGAAAAAAACGACCGCTTGTATTAGGTGGGCGGTCGTTACTTTGTCACAGATTTCATACAGAAAAATGATTATGCCTAAATTGAATCAATGTTTAAATCAAAATCGATTTGAAATATTTTTTAGAAATATGACCGCTTGTTTTGCGTGGTTGGTATTTCTTTTACTTGCTGCAATTATGATTTCGTTATTTATAGAAAGTTGGCCAAGTATCAAAAAGTTTGGTGTGAGTTTTTTATCGGATAGCGAATGGGATCCTGTACAAAATCAATACGGAGCATTAATGCCGATAGTGGGGACATTAATTACCTCCTGTTTAGCTTTAATCATAGCAGTGCCGATCTCATTTGGTATTGCGGTGTTTATTAACGAACTCTCGCCACAATGGCTAAAACGCCCAATTGGAACAGCCGTTGAAATGTTAGCTGCTATTCCTTCCATTATTTATGGTATGTGGGGCTTATTTGTGTTCGTGCCTTTATTCCAAGAATATATTCAACCAACGATGATCGAATGGTTGGGTGATTTGCCTATACTTGAATATGTATTTTCAGGTGCCCCCTTTGGTATTGGCTTATTTACTGCGGGCTTAGTGCTTGCCATTATGATTATTCCGTTCATCGCATCAATGATGCGTGATGTTTTTTCTATTGTGCCGCCTATGTTGAAAGAAAGTGCCTACGGATTAGGTTCAACCCGTTGGGAAGTGCTCTGGAAAGTGGTACTACCTTATACCAAAACAGGGCTTATCGGCAGCATTATGTTAGGGTTCGGACGTGCATTGGGCGAAACAATGGCGGTCACTTTTGTGATTGGTAATACTTTCCAAATACCCAATTCATTATTCTCGCCTTCGGTATCTATTGCTTCAGCTATTGCAAATGAGTTTAATGAAGCCTCAGGCTTACAAAAATCGGCGTTAATTGAATTAGGTTTAGTTCTTTTCTTAATTACAACGGTTGTGTTGTCTATTTCTCGCTTAATGATTTTAAGAATGCAGCGTAAGGAAGGAAAATAATGAAAAATTTACAGAACGCTCGTTTTTACAGACGTAAATGTTGTAATAGCATAATGCTAGGTTTAGCCTATTTGGCGGTTGCTTTTGGTTTGTTTTGGCTTTGTTGGATTTTATATTCGCTTATTAGTCGAGGAATTCCGGGGCTTTCATTAGAGCTTTTCACCCAAATTACGCCAGCCCCAAATGAACAGGGTGGTTTAAGCAATGCGATTTTAGGCTCACTACTTATTGTGGGAACAGGCACGCTTATCGGCACACCAATAGGCATTTTAGCAGGCACTTATTTAGCAGAATATGGCAACTATAGCCGTTTTGCAAAAGTAACTCGTTTTCTAAATGATATTTTGCTCTCTGCTCCGTCAATTATTATCGGCTTGTTTGTATATACGCTTTATGTTTCAAAAGTAGGGCATTTCTCAGGTTGGGCTGGCTCGTTAGCTTTAGCATTATTGGTTATTCCAATCGTGGTAAGAACCACGGACAGTATGCTTAACCTTATTCCAAATAACTTGCGTGAAGCTGCAATCGCATTAGGTTGTCCGCAATGGCGAGTGATTGTGATGATCTGTTATCGTGCTGCAAAATCAGGAATTTTAACAGGAGTATTATTAGCCGTTGCCCGTATTGCAGGTGAAACAGCTCCATTACTCTTTACCGCATTGTCGAACCAATTTATGTCTTGGGATATGAATGCACCAATGGCGAACTTACCTGTTGTGATTTACCAATATGCAGCAAGTCCGTTTACAGATTGGAATAATCTTGCTTGGGCAGGTGCGATTTTAATTACGCTATTTGTGTTATGTATTAATGTTTTAACCCGTGTTTTCTTACAACCAAAACAGAAATAATAAGGTGTTTAGAAATGAACGTAGAACCAAAAATTTCAGTACAAAATCTTAATTTTTATTATGGCGATTTCCACGCTTTAAAGAATATCAATTTGAATATTGCGAAAAATAAAGTAACTGCATTTATAGGGCCTTCTGGTTGTGGTAAATCGACCTTATTGAGAACCTTTAACCGTATGTTTGAGCTTTATCCAAACCAAAGAGCAGAAGGGGAGATCAATTTAGATGGCGAAAATCTATTAACCACCGATACAGATATTTCCATCATTCGTGCAAAAGTCGGTATGGTATTCCAAAAACCAACGCCATTCCCAATGTCAATTTATGATAACATCGCCTTTGGTATTCGTTTGTTCGAGAAATTATCAAAGCAAGAGATGAATGAGCGTGTAGAGTGGGCTTTAATCAAAGCCGCTTTATGGAATGAAGTAAAAAATAAATTACACCAAAGTGGCGATAGTTTATCAGGCGGACAACAGCAACGTTTATGTATTGCCAGAGCCATTGCCATCAAGCCTGATGTATTATTGTTAGATGAGCCTTGTTCGGCACTCGATCCAATTTCAACGATGAAAATTGAAGCCTTGATTACCGAACTCAAGCAAGATTATACTGTGGCAATGGTAACGCACAATATGCAACAAGCAGCACGTTGTTCTGATTATACTGCTTTTATGTATCTTGGCGAGTTGGTTGAATTTGGCGAAACGGCTCAAATTTTTAGCCAGCCGAAACTCCCTCGTACAGCAGATTATATTCAGGGCAAAATGGGCTAGTTAATTTAGTTAAATGCAGTGTTAATACCTATTTCACTGCATTTCTTCTATTGGAGTATAGTTAATGAGCAGAAGCATTTTAGTGGTAGAAGATGAGCGTGGCATTCGTGAGATGGTTAGCCTTTTTATAATGCAACATCAATATGAGGTTATTGAAGCAGAAGATTACCAAAGTGCAGTAAAAAAACTTGCCGAAAAGCCACAATTAGTCTTACTAGATTGGATGTTACCTGGGCGTTCTGGTGTGCAATTCATTGAATATATGAAAAAAAACGAAGAAACTGACCAAATTCCTGTAATTATGCTCACGGCACGGAGTGCAGAAGAAGATTGTATTACCTGCTTAAATGCAGGAGCAGATGACTACGTCATCAAGCCATTTTCTCCAAAAGTATTATTAGCCCGTATTGAAGCCGTTTGGCGAAGAACTTACGAACAAACCTCACACATTATTCAATTTAATGATTTAACCCTAGATGAAAATGCAAAACGAGTGTTTTATCAGTCTGAACAAATCCAATTAAGTCATACTGAGTTCAAATTACTCCACTTTTTTTATGGCTCACTCAGAAAAAGTTTATTCCCGTGAGCAGTTGTTAAATCGTATTTGGGGCGATGATTTAGAAGTAGAAGATAGAACGGTAGATAGCTATATCCGCCGCTTACGTCGTAGCCTTGAGCCTTACCAATGTGATAGTTATGTGCAAACAGTAAGAGGAAGTGGCTATCGTTTTTCACAGCATATTCAAGGTGAGTGATGAAAAAATTACTTAATTTTTTAGCTGAATTGATTTTAGCCGTTACAATTGCCTTTGTTTTTAGCTTATTTGGCTTAGATTTCAGCACTTGGCTAATTGTGATTTTTCTTGGCTTATTGGTATGGCATCACATCACAGAACACCGCTTACTTCAAACTCTAAATCCACAAAGTAAGAAAGATTTAGAACTAATTAATTTAGAAAATTTTTCGCAAACTATTGCTTATTATCGAAATAAAAATAAAAAGGAGAAGTTTGAGAATTTACGCCTATTATCTAAATTGAATAAAAATGTTCAATATTTACCTGATGCGATTATTGTTTCACAAGTTGATGGCGAACTTGTTTGGTGTAATCAAGCCTCCCAAAAAATGTTCGATTTCTATTGGCATAAAAAAACGCAAAAGAATATTCTCAATATTATCTTTTATAAACAATTCAAACATTATTTTGCTCAACCTAAAAAAAGCCGACCGCTTGTATTACTGACTTATAACGAACGTTATATTGAAATTCACATTCATCAATATGACCCTGAAACCTTGTTGATTATTGGGCGTGATATTACCGAAATGATAAAACTTTTACGTTCCAGGCAAACATTTTTAAGCAATATTAACCACGAATTAAGAACGCCGCTTACGGTTTTACAAGGTTATTTGGAAATCTTATCTGATCAACCCGTACAAAGTTTACTGCAAGAAAAAGCGATAAAGGCAATGCAAGAGCAGAGCTTGAGAATGACGAATTTATTACAGCAATTAAATATGTTGGCGAAAATTGAAACCTCATCAAATAAAGATCATCAACATTTTGATATGTCTGCGATGATTATTTCACTCAAAAAAGATGCAGAAATTTTGAATACTTACTCGCACCAAATTACTTTTGATATTCAGCCAGATGTAGAAATATTCGGTAATGAACATCAGCTACAAAGCGTAGTGTCTAACTTAATTTATAACTCAATTAAACATTCGGGGCAGGAATGTTTAATTGAGATCAGTTGGAAACCGTGCGAGCAAGGTATGAAGTTTGAAGTAAAAGATAATGGAATTGGTATTCCTGAAGTCCACGTACCGCATTTAACTGAACGTTTTTATCGAGTTGATGAATCCCGAAGTAAGAAAACAGGTGGCAGTGGTTTAGGGCTGGCAATTGTGAAGCACGTATTAGAACAACACGGCTCAACGCTTAATATTACCAGCAAAGAGGGCGAAGGGAGCAGTTTCTCTTTTGTGTTGAAATCACAATAATGCTCCCATCATCGTTAGAAATTATCTTTCTGCTTGCGAAGTGCAATAAATTCGTCTAAATCGACCGCTTGCATAAACGGATTTACCTGCATTTCAAGCCCAATGGTGGTTGGTAAAGTCGGTTTATTTTGCGAGCGTAAAATATCCACTTGTTCTTGGTATTCTGCGAGAGTACAACTCGGTGGCAATACAGCTTCAGCAAATTTTAAATTGCTCTTAGTATATTCGTGGGCAGGATAGGCTTTAACCGAGTTAGGCAGGTTTTTAAAGCGTTGTAATGCCTCAAATTGAGCTTGATAATCGCCTGTGAATACACGTCCACAACCACCAGAGAATAGTGCATCGCCACAAAAGAGATAGTCATACCCAAACAAGTAGCTAATGTGTCCTGCGGTGTGTCCTGCACTTTCAATAATTCTCACATCATAACCAAACAGTTCAATATGTTGTTCGGGCGACACAATCACATTGGCAAATTCAGCAACTTCTTGCGGCCCATAAATCGAAATATTAGGATATTGCTCAACAATGCCAGCCACACCATCGGTATGGTCGTGATGATTATGGGTAAGCAAGATAGCGGTCAAATTTAATGAATTTTTTGCAATAAAGTCTAATACAGGCTGATGTTCTGACGAATCAACAATGATCACATCTTGTGCTTTGCGAATTGCCCAAATGTAGTTATCGCTTAATGCGGGAATAGGAATGATCTGGAGCATATTTTTCTCCTGATGGGGAATTAGATAAAAGGGTGGGGCGTTACCAGCGACCCTCGGCACACAGAAATTTCAACCCAGACTGCTTTCTTCCGAACCTGATCAAGTAAGCTGAACACCATTGCGAGGAACCAATAACGCCCCATCGGATTACGCTCATTGCGTAAGGCTTTCTATTATAGATAAATTTAAAAATAAGACAAGGTGGAATTTCACAAGCGGTTATTTTTCGACAAGAAATTACATAAATAAATATAATTACTACGTAGGGACAGGTCCTGTGCCTGTCCGCAATGATTTCGGGCGGGCATAAGACCCGCCCCTACGGAGATTATTGAAATGGGTTTAAATTTTAAGTAATAATGCCACCGCCTCACAAGCAATACCTTCTCCGCGCCCTGTAAATCCCAACTTTTCCGTTGTGGTGGCTTTTACATTGACTTGGGAAATATCGCATTTTAAATCCTCAGCAATAGTCTGGCGCATTTTATCGATATGCGGACGCATTTTCGGAGCTTGAGCAATAATGGTTACATCAACATTACCGACTTTATAGCCTTGCTCCTGCACTTGGCGATAGGCTTCAATTAATAAACCTCGACTATCGGCATTTTTGTATTGCATATCGGTATCAGGGAAAAGTTTACCAATATCGCCTAACGCAACCGCACCGAGTAAGGCATCAGTTAATGCGTGGAGGGCAACATCGCCATCACTATGAGCAATAAAACCCGTGTGATAAGGCACTTCAACCCCTGCAATAATCAGTGGGCGATCTTCGCCGAAAGCGTGAACATCAAAACCGTGTCCAATACGAATCATCTTATTTCTCCCAATTTATAAATGAGCATTATGAGTAAGGTAAAATTCCGCCAAAGCTAAATCTTCCGGGCGAGTAATTTTGATATTATCGCTTCTGCCCGCCACAAGTTGTGGTTGATAGCCACTTAACTCCATTGCAGAGGCTTCATCAGTTACCATTTGCCCTCTACTAAAGGCAGTTGCTAATGCAGTTTTTAGCTTCTCAGCAGGAAAGAATTGTGGTGTTAAAGCGTGCCATAAGGTTGATCGATCTTCAGTATGCAAAATCTGTGTGCCATTGGCTCGTTTCATTGTATCAATGGCGGGCGTGGCTAAAATTGCTCCTTGTTCATCATCAATTTGCAAAAGTTTATCTAAATCTGGCTGCTTGAGGCACGGGCGAGCCGCATCGTGTACCAACGCCCACGCATTTTCATCTCTAACGGCTTTTAACGCATTGAATACAGAATCCGCACGGGTTTCTCCGCCAAATACAATTTGGATTTTGGGCGATTTCAGTAATGCAATATCCGTATAGAAAGAATCATCTTTTGAGACTGCTACGATCACTTTATCAACTTGAGGGTGATCAAGAAAAAGGGAAACCGTATGCTCTAAAATGGTTTTCCCTTTTAATATTAAATATTGCTTGGGTTTATCTGCCTGCATTCGGCTGCCCACACCTGAGGCAGGAATAACAGCAAAAATTTTTCTTGTCATAAATACTTTTATTTGTTTTTTGGCACAATACGGTAGAACATTTCGTTCTCTTTTACCATTTCACGTTCAAGTCTGGCTCGTTCTTCAAGGGCATCTACGCCGTTTTTTAGGTCATAGATTTCGGCTTCAATAAGTTTATTACGAGCAGTTAATCTTTCGTTTTCTTCTTTTAAGACTGAAACTTCGTCTTGAAGCTCTTGGTAGTCTGCCCAGCCATTTTTGCCAAACCAAAAACTATATTGGAAAAAGCAGAGTAGAAGTGCAAAAAAAATAATTAATAAACGCATTTAGTTCTCTTTGTTTAAATAATAGATACAAGCGGTTGGATTTTACCTTGAATTTACAAAAACTCCAAACAAAGGCATTTTGATCATAGCCTTAAGTCAATACTAAGTTTTGATATAAAACAATATTTGTGCTTCTTTTTGAAGTTTTTCTCAACAAATTTTCAAAAATTTGAAGTATGTAACATTTTTTTTATTGCATTTATGTATAATGAGTTCAGTTTAATTTTCTAACTATTATGAGGTAACCATTATGTTAAATCGTATTGAACAAGAACTTGCAGACTTAGGTATTACAAACGTTAAAGAAATTGTGCGTAACCCTAGCTATGAGCAACTGTTTGAAGAAGAGATGAAACCGGATCTTCAAGGTTATGAAAAAGGTGTTTTAACCAACTTAGGTGCAGTAGCTGTTGATACAGGTATTTTTACAGGTCGTTCGCCAAAAGACAAATACATCGTTCTAGATGAAAAAACAAAAGATACGGTGTGGTGGACATCAGAAGCAGCTAAAAATGATAATAAGCCGATGAACCAATCAACGTGGCAAAGCTTAAAAGGTTTAGTTACTGATGAGCTTTCCAATAAACGTTTATTCATTATTGATGCATTCTGTGGCGCAAGCCCTGAACACCGTATCAATGTGCGTATTATCACACAAGTAGCGTGGCAAGCTCACTTTGTGAAAAATATGTTCATTCGCCCAACAGAAGAAGAATTAAAAGATTTTAAACCTGATTTTGTCGTAATGAATGGCTCTCAAGTAACGAATCCGAACTGGAAAGAACAAGGCTTAAATTCTGAAAACTTTGTGGCGTTTAATATCACAGAGGGTGTTCAAATTATCGGCGGCACTTGGTACGGCGGTGAGATGAAAAAAGGTTTATTCTCAATGATGAACTACTTCTTACCACTTAAAGGTGTAGCTTCAATGCACTGTTCTGCGAATGTGGGAGAAGAGGGCGATGTAGCGGTATTCTTTGGTTTATCAGGTACAGGTAAAACCACATTATCAACCGATCCAAAACGTAAATTAATTGGTGATGATGAACACGGTTGGGACGAAAATGGCGTATTCAACTACGAAGGTGGTTGCTATGCAAAAACCATTAATCTTTCTATTGAGAATGAGCCAGATATCTATCGTGCAATCCGCCGTGATGCGTTATTAGAAAACGTGGTGGTGCGTGAAGATGGTACTATTGATTTTGATGATAAATCAAAAACTGAAAATACCCGTGTGAGCTATCCGATTTATCATATTGATAACATCGCAGTACCTTCAAAAGCAGGTCATGCGAAAAAAGTGATTTTCTTAACCGCTGACGCATTCGGTGTATTACCGCCGGTATCTAAACTGACTCCAGAGCAAACCAAATACTACTTCTTATCTGGCTTTACCGCAAAATTAGCAGGTACAGAACGTGGTATTACAGAGCCAACACCAACCTTCTCAGCTTGTTTTGGGGCGGCATTCTTATCACTTCACCCAACACAATACGCTGAAGTGTTAGTTAAACGTATGGAAGCAGCAGGTGCAGAAGCATATCTAGTGAACACAGGTTGGAATGGCACAGGTAAACGTATCTCAATTAAAGATACTCGTGGTATTATTGATGCGATTTTAGATGGCTCAATTGAGAAGGCCGAAATGGGTAAATTACCAATCTTTGATTTAGCAATCCCAACTGCATTACCGGGTGTTGATACCAACATTTTAGATCCTCGCAATACATACGAAGACAAATCACAATGGCAAGCAAAAGCAGAAGACTTAGCAAGCCGATTTGTGAAAAACTTCGAAAAATATGCAACCAATGATGAAGGTAAAGCGTTAATTGCATCTGGTCCAAAATTATAATTAAATCAAATAGTTAATTAATTCAAGGACTAAGCCTCTTATGGGGTTTAGTCCTTTTGTGTAAAAGGAGTATAAATGACAACATTCCAACTCAGGCTCAAAGCCAAAGATGAACTCACTCCCCACTCAACGGCTCAATATTGGCGAAAATGCCAAGTAGAAGAGCTGTTTGATATGCCGTTTATGGATTTAGTATTCAAAGCGGCACAAGTTCATCGGGAAAATTTTGAACCGAATGCGATTCAGCTTTCAACTTTACTTTCAATTAAAACAGGCGGTTGCCCTGAGGATTGTGAATATTGCCCGCAATCTGCCCGTTATGATACAGGCTTAGAAAAACAAACGATGTTGGATATTGAAACCATCATTGAAAAAGCCAAAATAGCCAAAGAACGAGGGGCAAGCCGTTTTTGTATGGGGGCGGCGTGGCGAGGGCCGAAGCCAAAAGATATTAAAGTAGTCTCTGAAATTGTGGGAGCAGTAAAAGCATTAGGGCTAGAAACTTGCGGCACCTTTGGTATGCTTGAAGAGGGAATGGCAGAAGAATTAAAAGAGGCTGGATTAGATTATTACAACCACAATTTGGATACCGAACCTGAGCGTTATAATCAAATTATCCACACCCGTAATCACGAAGACAGAATGGATACGCTAGGCAAGGTGCGTAATGCTGGCTTAAAAGTATGTTGTGGCGGTATTGTGGGTATGAATGAGAGCCGACCTGAACGAGCAGGCTTGATCGCAAGTCTTGCCAACCTTGACCCTCAGCCTGAAAGTGTACCGATTAATCAGCTGATTAAAGTAGAAGGCACACCACTTGCCAATGCTGAAGAGCTGGATTGGACAGAGTTTGTTCGCACCATTGCGGTGGCAAGAATTACAATGCCACAGAGTTTTGTTCGCCTTTCGGCAGGAAGAACGGCAATGCCAGAGGCAATGCAAGCTCTCTGTTTTATGGCTGGGGCAAACTCTATTTTCTATGGCGATAAATTGCTCACCACAGAAAACCCAGAAGAAGATTATGACCGTAAGCTGATGGATAAATTGAATTTGTATCCATTACAGTATGAAGAGAAAAATTAAGGCATTACAAGCGGTTGTCTTTTTCTAAAACTTTGCAAATTGCTTTTATTATTGGGCGGAGCTTGTGTCCGCCCATAGCTAATTACACCGCATCATTGCGTATAGAAACCATCACTTGGTCGATTTTGAAATTGTCGGTATCAATAATTTCAAACTTATATTTATCCCATAACACAAAATCGGTTTTCTTTGGAATTTTGCGTAAAATATACATCATAAACCCAGCGATAGTTTCATAGTTTTCTGCATTAGGGAACTCGGCAATATCTAAAGCACGCATTACATCTTCTAGCGGTGTTGCTCCATCAATCAGCCAAGAGTGTTCATTACGCTGAACAATCTGCTCCTCCTCATTAGAAACCAATTCGCCCATTACAATGCTCATTACATCATTAAGCGTAACAATACCAACTACTAACGCATATTCATTCACAATAACTGCAAAATCTTCGCCTGTAGATTTAAAGAGTTCTAGCACCTCATATAAAGAGAGCGTGTCCGGAATAAACAGCGATTTACGCAGAACCGCTGAATCCGTTAGTTTTACTTGCTTTTCTTGCAGGTAGAGTGTTAAAAGATTATGGGTTTCAACATATCCTAAAATTTTGTCGATGGATTTATCGCAAATTAATAGCTTGGAATGCGAGTTTTCTTTGACGGTTGCTAGCACTTGTTCCCGATTGAACGTTTGATCCAAGAACACAATATTCTCACGAGTTGTCATTGTGGAAGTAACGGTGCGTTGCTGCATTTCAAAGATATTTTCAATCAAATATTGCTCTTGCTCTTTTACAATCCCTGCTTGAGCTCCAGCATCAACTATCGCAAAAATATCCTCAGAAGTCATATTGTCTTCTCGAATAGTTGGCACTTTAAATAGCTTAAAAATGAAATTAGCGATAGTATCAAATAACCATACCAACGGCTTAAATACAATGATAGAAAAGGTCATTATGCCGATTGTTCTTAATGCGATCTTTTCAGGATTCGCCATTGCCAATCGTTTAGGGATAAGATCGGCAAATAGAATAAAAGCTACCGTAACAATAATAAATGCCAACCAAGAGCTTGCACTTTCAATCCAATCTACTTGGCTATATTGAGCAAGAACAGAATAGACAAACGGGCTAACAATACTTTCGCCAATTACCCCGCCTAAAATTGCCACCATATTTAAGCCGATTTGCACAACAGTAATAAAGCGTCCGGGGTGTTCTTGAAGTTTTAGCACCTGAGATGCTTTTAAATTTCCTTCATTTGCTAGTTGCTGAAGTTTCAGTTTTCTTGCACCTGCCAATGAAATCTCGGCAGAAGAAATGATTGCACTAATGATAATAAGCACAATCAACATTAAAATTGCTTCAAATAAATTCATAATAGATGTGTTTAGATAAAAATAAAAATCTGCACCTTAATCAGTTGGCTTACTCCAACTTTTAGCGTGCAGATCAGATTTTGCTTTATAAATTGATTAATGATTAGAACGGAATATCATCATCAAAGTTATTCATTGCAGGCTCAGCTTGTGGAGCTGGCTTAGATTGCTGCGGTGCTGAGCTTGAAGTTTGGTTATAACCATAATTGCTATTGCCTTGATTATAACTATTACCCGCAGGTGCTGAATTGCCCCAACCGCCTTGCTGACCGCCCATATCGTTACCTTGACGGCTACCTAACATTTGTAATACATCGCCTTGAATTTCGGTAGTGTAGCGATCTTGTCCGTTTTGGTCTTGCCATTTACGGGTTTTTAAACGACCTTCCACATAAACTTGTGAGCCCTTGCGTAAGTATTGACCACAAACTTCTGCTTGGCGGCGATAGAATACAATTCTATGCCATTCTGTTACTTCACGGCGTTCGCCTGTGTTTTTATCTGTCCAGCTTTCTGAAGTTGCTACACTAATGTTTGCAACCGCTTCGCCATTTGGCATTGTACGCATTTCTGGGTCGTTACCTAAGTTACCCACGATAATTACTTTATTGATACCAGCCATAAAATCCTCTGTGTTTTTATTTCAAAAATCGGGAGTATTCTACCCGAAAATTCACTTATTGAACACAGAAAAACTGATATTTTGTACAGTTTTATCAAAATATGCGATAATGCTCGAAAATTTAGAAAATAGTGCTGGACATAATTGGATAAAGGAAATATGCAACATATTGATATTCGTGGTGCAAGAACGCACAACCTAAAAAACATCAATTTGATCTTACCGAGAGATAAATTTATTGTTATCACTGGGCTTTCTGGCTCAGGAAAATCTTCTCTCGCTTTCGATACGCTTTATGCAGAGGGGCAACGCCGTTATGTAGAGTCGCTTTCTGCCTATGCTCGCCAATTCCTTTCTTTAATGGAAAAGCCTGATGTTGATCATATTGAAGGGCTTTCGCCTGCGATTTCGATCGAGCAGAAATCCACTTCTCACAACCCTCGCTCAACGGTGGGAACGGTAACCGAAATCCACGATTATCTGCGTTTATTGTTTGCTCGTGTGGGCGAACCACGTTGCCCTGATCACGATGTGCCGTTAGCCGCTCAAACCATTTCACAAATGGTGGATAGAGTGCTGGAAGAGCCTGAAGGTAAAAGGTTAATGTTGCTTGCTCCTGTGGTCAAAAATCGTAAAGGCGAACACGTAAAATTATTGGAAAATTTGACCGCTAGTGGTTATTTGCGTGCCAGAATTGACGGCGAAATTTGTGATTTATCAGACCCACCAACATTAGAACTTCAGAAAAAACACACTATTGAAGTGGTAGTGGATCGTTTTAAAGTAAGAGCCGATCTCGCAACCCGTTTAGCGGAATCTTTTGAAACGGCATTAGATTTATCAGGCTCAACTGCGATTATTGCGGATATGGACGATCCGGCTGCGGAAGAAATCGTTTTTTCATCGAGCTTTGCTTGCCCACATTGTGGCTATTCATTGCAAGAATTAGAGCCACGTCTATTTTCATTTAATAACCCTGCTGGAGCTTGCCCTAGTTGTGATGGATTAGGGGTGGAGCAGTTTTTTGATGAAAAGAAAGTGGTGCAAAACTATGATGTTTCATTAGCCGCTGGGGCAATTAAAGGCTGGGATCGCCGTAGTTTTTACTACTTCGGGCTACTTAAAGCGGTTGCTGAACATTACGGTTTTGATTTAGAAACACCATTTGGGCAGTTATCGAAAAAACATCAAAACCTCATTCTAAACGGTACGAAAGAAGAGATTGAGTTTGTTTACGTTAATGACAGAGGCGATAAAGTTAAACGTAAACACGCTTTTGAAGGCGTGTTGAATAATATGGCTCGCCGTTATAAAGAAACGGAATCTAACTCGGTGCGAGATGAATTGGCAAAATATATCAACACTCGCCCTTGCGTGGAATGTGAAGGCTCTCGTTTACGCCGTGAAGCTCGCTATGTTTTCCTTGATAAAACGAACTTGCCAATGGTGTCTGAAAAAAGCATTGGTGAGGCGTTGGCTTTCTTTGAGGAGATTAAATTATCAGGGCAAAGAGAGAAAATTGCAGAAAAAATTCTAAAAGAGATCCGTGAGCGTTTACAATTCTTGGTAAATGTGGGCTTGAACTATCTTTCGCTTTCTCGCTCGGCAGAAACCCTTTCAGGGGGCGAGGCACAACGTATCCGTCTTGCCAGTCAAATAGGGGCTGGTTTAGTGGGTGTGATGTATGTGTTAGATGAGCCTTCCATTGGTTTACATCAACGTGATAATGAACGTTTGCTGAATACGCTCATTCATTTGCGTAACTTAGGTAACACCGTGATTGTGGTTGAACACGACGAAGATGCTATTCGAGCCGCTGATCATATTGTCGATATCGGGCCGGGAGCAGGAGTTCACGGCGGACAAGTAATTGCACAAGGTACAGCCGAAGAAATTATGCAGATTGAAGAATCGGTAACAGGGCAATTCCTTTCAGGCAAACAGAAAATTGAAATTCCAAGCCAGCGTGTTGCTTACGACCCTGCCAAAGTTTTAACCCTTTCAGGGGCAAGTGGCAATAACTTGAAAAAAGTGAAGTTGGAAATTCCTGTTGGCTTGTTTACTTGTATCACGGGGGTGTCTGGTTCGGGTAAATCGACGCTGATTAACGATACTTTATTCCCACTGGCTCAAAATGCGTTAAACCGTGCGGAAAATAGCGATGTTGCCCCTTATGAATCTATAGATGGCTTGGCTCACTTTGATAAGGTGATCGACATCGATCAAAGCCCAATCGGGCGAACTCCTCGCTCCAATCCAGCCACTTACACAGGGTTATTTACCCCAATTCGAGAGTTATTTGCAGGTACGCAAGAGGCTCGAGCAAGAGGCTATAATGTAGGGCGTTTTAGTTTTAACGTGCGTGGCGGACGTTGCGAAGCCTGTCAAGGCGATGGCGTGATTAAGGTAGAAATGCACTTCTTACCTGATGTTTATGTGCCCTGCGATCACTGTAAAGGCAAACGCTATAACCGTGAAACTCTTGAAATTCGCTACAAAGGCAAAACTATTCATCAAGTGCTAGAAATGACAGTAGAAGAAGCGAGAGAATTTTTTGCTCCTGTGCCGATGATTGCTCGCAAGCTACAAACCTTGATGGACGTAGGATTATCTTATATCCGTTTAGGTCAATCTTCTACTACGCTTTCAGGCGGGGAAGCTCAACGTGTGAAACTTGCCACCGAGCTTTCAAAACGAGATACAGGCAAAACGCTGTACATTTTAGACGAACCAACCACAGGGTTACACTTTGCTGATATCAAACAGCTACTTGGCGTGTTGCACCGCCTGCGTGATCAAGGCAATACCATTGTGGTGATCGAACATAATTTAGATGTGATTAAAACCGCAGACTGGATTGTCGATCTCGGGCCAGAAGGTGGTAGTGGCGGCGGAGAAATTATCGCCACCGGCACACCGGAAAAAGTGGCTAAAGATAAACGCTCCCACACTGCAAGATTTTTAAAAGAGATCTTGGCTAAAGGCTAATTCCAATAAGGCTACAAGCGGTCATATTTTTAGAATTTTTTGCAATTTGCAAAATTTGGAAGAAATATGACCGCTTGTTATTCGTATCTAGAAATTTTGTGAACTGCATCGAAAATTTTAATTTTCTTGTTAGACAAGAGCATTCTAAACAGTAGAATTGATTAAAATTTTGCGAGGAAAAATAATGACTAAACTTATCCGTAATAGCACTGCTGAATTTTTGATTTTTACCAATCAAACAGGTGAGCAGAGTATTGAAGTTCGATATGAAAATGGCGAAATTTGGCTTACTCAGAAACGTATAGCTGAATTGTTTGAATGTTCGAGCGATAATGTATCTTTACATCTCAAAAATATCTTTAAAGAAGGAGAGTTAGATCCTTTTTCAGTTACCGAGATTTTCTCGGCAACTGCCGCAGATGGTAAAAATTACAACACCAAACATTACAATCTTGATGCTGTTATCTCAGTGGGTTATCGGGTTAATTCCATCCGTGCAACTCAATTCCGTCAATGGGCAACACAAATTTTGCGAGAGTTTTCTCAAAAGGGATATGTGTTAGATCGTAAGCGTATGGAAAATGGGACTTTTTTAGGAGAAGATTATTTTGAACAGCTATTAGAAGAAATTCGAGAAATCCGCCTTTCTGAACGCCGTTTTTATCAGAAAATTACCGATATTTATGCAACCTCCGTTGATTACAATAAAAATGCACCTACAACAAAAGCCTTTTTTGCTACAGTACAAAACAAGTTACATTATGCCATTCATCAGCATACGGCTGCTGAGCTAATTATGGAACGAGCTAATAGTAGCAAGCCCAATATGGGATTAACCACTTGGGCGAAATCACCAGAGGGGAAAATTTTAAAAAGTGATGTGTCTGTTGCCAAAAATTATTTAAATAATGATGAGCTAAAAGATTTAGGTTCGATCGTGAACGCATTTTTGGATTTGGCAGAGCGTAGGGCAAGACGCCAAATTCCAATGACAATGGAAGATTGGGCGAAACGATTAGATATATTCTTAAATGCTGATGATTTGCCTCTCTTAGATGGTAAGGGAAAAATTAGTTTTGATGAAGCAAAACTCTATA
Organism: Mannheimia kashgarensis; assembly: GCF_041807705.1. Lineage (NCBI taxonomy): Bacteria > Pseudomonadati > Pseudomonadota > Gammaproteobacteria > Pasteurellales > Pasteurellaceae > Mannheimia > Mannheimia kashgarensis. The sequence goes on along the minus strand of NZ_JBGTYY010000004.1, from coordinate 4,972 downwards.
CCGAAACAGAGTTTGAAAAATATCGAGTCATTCAAGATAAAACCTTTGAAAGTGATTTTGACAAACTCCTAAAAGAGAAACTTGGTAAGTATAATGCAAGCGGTCATATTTAGAGTATTTTTTGAATTTTGTCCAATATGTCGAAATTCAAAAAATTTCCTGATTTTGACCGCTTGTGTTTAGTTTTTTTAGAGTAGTGGGCTCATCAATTTAACAATGTTTTCGACTAATCCCCACAATTTGATACGATAACGCCAGCCTTTCGGGGTAATTAATTCACTTTGTGCTAAGTATTTTTGCTGAAGTTGAGCGATCTCTTTCGTCATCTCTTTATCATAAATTGCGAGGCTGATTTCCAAATTTAGGAAGAAACTTCGCATATCCATATTTACCGTGCCGAAGAGGCTGAACTCATCATCAACCACCAATGTTTTGGTATGGAGCATACCTTGATCGAAGCGAGCAATTTTTACATTGTTTTTGAGTAACAGCGGGAAATAAGCTCTTGAGGCATAATGCACCATTCGGGAATCATTTTTTCTTGGCAAAATTAAGGTAACATCAACCCCACGGCGTGCGGCAGTAGTCAGAGCTAACAGTAAAGGCTCATTTGGCACAAAGTATGGCGTGGTAATCACGATACGTTTGGTTGCAAGGTGGATTGCACATAAAATAGTCTCATAAATAATGCTTTCTTCTTGCTCAGGAGCTGAAGGAATTACCTGTGCAATCACATTGCCCGCTTTAGGAGGGGTTAAGCCATTGTGTTTCTGTGCCTGTTGATTTAAGAAATCTTTTACTTTTTGCAGGTTTTTATCATCTTCTACGGCAATATCGGCGTAGAGAACAGCTGCCATTTCAAGCACAACAGGACCAGTGCAACGCATCATTACATCAAACCATCTGCCAATACCAATATCTTTTCGAAATAATACAGGGTCGATTAAGTTAAAACTTCCCGTATAACCAATTTGGTAGTCAATAACTAAAATTTTACGGTGGTTACGTAAATCATTACGTCCGTAAATCGTTTGCATAATCCCAACAGGCAGGGAAGTTTGAATAAATACACCGACTTGCTCTAGCTTTGCTCGCCATTCACTTTTGAAGAAAGGTCCACTTCCTACATCATCAGCGAGAATCACGCAATGCACACCACGTTCTGCAGCTGCTTTTATTGCTTCTAACAGCGGATTAATTTTGCCTTCAGGTTCTACAATATAAAAGGCAAGTAGGCAGCTGTATTGTGCTTGCTCAATATCCTCAATCATAGAATGCAAAATATCCTCTGTGGTACTGAGCAACTTCATACTATTATTAGCACTTGCACCTAAGCGAGTGGTTTTCTCTGCCATTCGTTCAATACCACGAAAAGCAGATGGAATTTGATCATCAGGATTAAAATGCTCACTAGGGAAATATTCTTCTGCAAATTCATCGTAGAACTTAATCATTTTTTTTGTTCGAGCAAGACGACGTTTGCTGACACGAGGCTCGCCGATCAATAGATAAAGAACAATTCCGCCTACAGGTAAAACGAAAAGAATAATGATCCACGCAATTGCTGCACCGATATTACGCTGGGTATATAACACTCTGGTGGCGAATACCAGCACAATCAGAAAGTTAATGGTGAGTAAGAGTCCACTCCAAGTAAAAGAAAACGGCATAAGATAGTCCTTATCAAAATGGTTTAATACTATTTTAGTGAAAAATCGAGTTCAAGTGGATTGTGGTCGGAGCTTCTCACGGCATAGCTTGTTGCAGAATGCACAATAATATCCCTTGTAAAAATATAATCTAGCGGATAACCGAACGCTTTGGTTCGAGCATCTAGGCTAAGTTGCACTTCGGTTAGTTGCAATTTATCAGTTAATTCAAATAGCTTTTTTTTGCGTTTTTCATTCCAAGTATTAAAATCGCCCGCTAAAATGACCGCACCTTGATGTTGTTGAATAAGCTCTTTTAAACCATCTAATTGCTTCTGATAGCTATGGCTCGTCCAGTCAAAATTAATTAAATGGACATTAATGACCAGCAAAGATTTGCCATTCTCAAATGGAAAACGCATTGCAGACATCAATTTAGGTAATCTAAGCAGCGGCTCTTGAGAGCCATTTAAGCAATAACGATCAGCATCTAAGCGACTTAAATTGAGAATGCCTGATTTTTGTTGTTGGTACTGAAAAGCAAAAATATGCAAAGAACTTTCAAATTGTGAAAGTAAGTCTGAAATTTGTTGCCCAGAAGTGGCTTCTTGTAATAGCACAAAATCTTTTTTCTTAGCGAATTTTTTTAGATCTTCTTGCCAGCTTGGATCTTTGCCTTTATGAATATTCCAATTGAGTAACTGAAAATGTTTATTCGGGGCAGGTGTAACGCCAGTATTTTGATAGCAGTGCCAATAATAAGAAAACTCCATTTCTTTAAAGATACTTTTCTTATAATCTTGAAAAATAACTTTGGGGGGCGTGTAAATGGTTAGACTTCTGTAATTCAAAAATAAAGCACTCCCTAATAAAGTGAGTATTAATAGTAGTAAGCGTTTTTTCATATTTTATCGCCAGTTAAACAAGCGGTTAAATTTGGATAATTTTTTGCAAATTTTTTATCCAGAATTAACCGCTTGTATCACGAACCTTAGCCGTCTATTTCCTCACCTGTTTCAGTCCACTTAAAATTTAATGCCACAGAATTTAGGCAAAAACGTAATCCTGTTGGTGGTGGGCCATCAGGGAAAACGTGTCCCATATGCGAATCACAATTACCGCAACGGATCTCTGTCCTATGCATACCTAAGCTATAATCATCTAAATAGCGTAACGATGTGTCGGATACTGTTTCATAAAAACTCGGCCAACCACAACCTGCATCAAATTTAGTATCAGAATGGAAAAGCTCGTGATGACATCTGGCACAACGATAAATTCCCACACGGTTTTCATTTAAAAATTTGCCTGTGAAAGGGCGTTCTGTACCGTGATTTATTAAAATCTCAACTTGTTTTTCTGTTAGAGCAGAAATCGGCTTAATCATTAATATTTCTCCTAAAATTAAATAGAAATATTGTAGCTTTTTTTTGTGTGATAAATCGCCATAAATTTCAAAATTTGACATAGATCACAAAAAAATTATCTGTTATATTGAGCAAGTTCTTTTTAGCTTGTCAGGAAAGTGAAAAGATGTGTTATAATTCCTACATCTTTAGTAGTACATAAAGAACAAATTTTGTTTAACTTTAATATAGGTAGAAAAATCTATGGCAATTAAAATTGGTATTAACGGCTTCGGTCGTATCGGTCGTATCGTATTCCGTGCTGCACAACAACGTGATGATATCGAAGTTGTGGGTATTAACGACTTAATTGATGTTGATTATATGGCATATATGCTTAAATATGACTCAACACACGGTCGTTTTGACGGCACTGTTGAAGTTAAAGACGGTCAATTAGTAGTAAACGGTAAAGCAATCCGTGTAACTGCTGAGCGTGATCCGGCTAACTTAAAATGGGACGAGATCGGTGTTGATATCGCAGTTGAAGCAACTGGCTTATTCTTAGATGATGAAACTGCTCGTAAACACATCACAGCTGGTGCGAAAAAAGTTGTTTTAACAGGTCCATCTAAAGACGCAACTCCTATGTTCGTAAACGGTGTAAACTTTGATGCTTATACAGGTCAAGACATCGTTTCTAACGCTTCTTGTACTACAAACTGCTTAGCTCCATTAGCGAAAGTGATCCACAACAAATTTGGTATTAAAGAAGGCTTAATGACTACAGTTCACGCAACTACTGCAACACAAAAAACAGTAGATGGTCCATCAGCGAAAGACTGGCGTGGTGGTCGTGGTGCATCACAAAACATCATTCCTTCATCAACAGGTGCAGCGAAAGCAGTAGGCAAAGTATTACCAGCATTAAACGGTAAATTAACTGGTATGGCTTTCCGTGTTCCTACAGCTAACGTTTCTGTTGTAGATTTAACAGTAAACTTAGAAAAACCAGCAACTTATGCTGAAATCTGTGCTGAAATCAAACGTGCTTCAGAAAACGAAATGAAAGGTGTTTTAGGCTACACAGAAGATGCAGTAGTTTCAACAGACTTCAACGGTGCAAAAGAAACTTCTGTATTTGATGCAGCTGCAGGTATCGCATTAACAGATACATTTGTTAAATTAGTATCTTGGTACGATAACGAAACTGGTTACTCAAACAAAGTATTAGACTTAGTAGCTCACGTTTATAACTACAAAGGCTAATTGCTAATTTAATCAATTTAAAGGATCAAGTTGGAAGACTTGGTCCTTTTGTTTTATTTATTATAGAAGATAAGACTTTATCAAGTATCAAGGGGAGATAGCTATATAAATTGAAGGAATAAATATGTATTTGGGAAAAGAAAAGCCTTGAATTTTATTATTCAAGGCTTTTTAGCTGGTGCTGGACGAGACTTGAAATAATGAATTAACCAATTGATTTTTAATGATATTTGCTATTGTGTTTATTATTGTGGTTACAATTTTGGTTACATCAAAAAAATGGGGTAGTTCTTATATGTTTTAATAATATATCAATCTGTTTTTGCTTGGGGAAATTATTTTTTTAAAACAAGTCATCACCTCATCACTAAAATCAAAAAAGTCCTTATATATCAATATATTAATATAGTGATGACTTCTTTTTAAGTCGTCACTAAGTCGTCACAGTCATCACTTCTATAAAATTATTCGTTTATTTCCTTCCATTTTGTCTTTTGTTGAATAAAAAAATAAGGGGCTGTAGTAGATTAGCCCTAAATCTCACACCATTTTCGCAACGTTTTGAGCTGTTCTTTTGGTGTATCAAAGTTAAACCGGAATTCACATTCCTTCAAGAATAAAGGGAAATTTTTTCGGTTAATTCCGTTATATTTTCGGAGTACTCGCTTCGCTTGATTCCAAAAATTTTCAATGCCATTGATATGGTTT